>NZ_JBEOVN010000001.1:0-173414 GCF_040295565.1 Streptomyces sp. NPDC002785
CCTCGCCGTACCAGATCGCGGTCATGTTTCACGTGAAACATGACCGCGACCCGTTCCTCACTCCTGCTGGTCGAGCCTCCGGCGGCCTCAGTTCTGCGCGGTCCACCACTTCTTGAGCCTCTCGACCGCCACGTCATGCTCCATCGGCCCGTGCTCCAGCCGCAGCTCCAGCAGGAACGCATAGGCCTTGCCGATCACCGGCCCAGGACCGACCCCCAGGGCCTTCATGATCTCGTTGCCGTCGAGGTCGGGCCGGATGGCATCCAGCTCCTCCTGCTCCTGCAGCTGCGCAATGCGCTCCTCAAGCCCGTCGTAGGTCCGCGAAAGGGCAGCGGCCTTGCGCTTGTTCCGCGTGGTGCAGTCCGATCGGGTCAGCTTGTGCAGTCGCCCCAGCAGGGGCCCAGCATCACGCACATACCGGCGTACCGCGGAGTCGGTCCATTCACCGTCGCCGTAGCCATGGAAGCGCAGATGAAGCTCCACGAGCTTCGCGACGTCCTTGACCATGTCGTTGGAGTACTTGAGCGCGGCCATCCGCTTCTTGACCATCTTGGCACCCACCACCTCGTGGTGATGGAACGAGACGCGCCCATCCTTCTCGAAGCGCCGCGTCCTCGGCTTACCGATGTCATGAAGGAGAGCAGCAAGGCGCAGAACCAGATCAGGGCCGTCCTCCTCCAGGCCGATCGCCTGCTCCAGGACAGTCAGCGAATGCTCGTAGACATCCTTATGACGGTGATGCTCGTCACTTTCCAGGCGCAGGGCGGGGAGCTCAGGCAGCACCTGCTGCGCCAACCCCGTGTCGACGAGCAGCGCCAGACCCTTGCGGGGGTTGCCGGAGAGCAGCAGTTTGTTGAGCTCCTCCCGGACTCGCTCGGCGGAGACAATCTCGATGCGCCCGGCCATTTCCGTCATCGCCGTGACCACATCGGGGGCGACATCGAAGTCCAGCTGCGCGGCGAAGCGAGCAGCACGCAACATGCGCAGCGGATCGTCGGAGAACGACTCCTCGGGTGTGCCGGGAGTGCGCAGTACACGCTCGGCCAGGTCCTCAATACCGCCGTGAGGATCGATGAAGTCCTTCTGCGGAAGCGCTACGGCCATCGCGTTGACCGTGAAGTCACGACGGACAAGGTCTTCCTCGATGGAATCGCCGTAGGACACCTCGGGCTTGCGCGAGGTCCTGTCGTACGCCTCCGACCTGTATGTGGTGACTTCGATCTGATAGCCGTCCTTCTGGACGCCCACGGTGCCGAAGGCGATCCCGACCTCCCATACCGAGTCGGCCCACGGCCGGACGATCTTCAGTACGGCCTCGGGGCGGGCGTCGGTCGTGAAGTCCAGGTCGTTCCCGAGCCTGCCGAGAAGCGCATCCCGGACCGAGCCGCCGACCAGGGCGAGACTGAATCCGGCATCCTGGAAACGGCGGGCGAGGTCGTCGGCGACCGGGGACACCCGCAGCAGTTCACTGACTGCGCGGTGCTGCACCTGGGTCAGGGCACGGGAGCTGTCTTCATTGGCGTTCGACACAACAGAAAAGGGTACGTGCCCGGACCGGCCCGGTCGTCCTGGTTTCGTCCCGCCCTGCGAGACTCTTCCGATCATGTAGCGGACTCCCTAGCACTTGGCACCCGCGCACATCGTTACCATGCGGGGACGCAGCAACCGACAACCATCGACAGCAGCTGACAACGACGAGGGACGGGTAGGCGCGTGGCCGAGGCGGCAGACATTCAGGGGATCGGTCCCTCTCCTGCCCGCCGGTGGCTGCGGCGCACAGCCTCCTTGATCATCGGGGCGCCGCTCGTCGTAGCCCTGCTGGCCGGACCGGCCGCGCCCACCGCACAGGCCGGCGGAACCGCCAAGGTCCCCACCGTCTCCGAAACAGTCAGTGTGTCCTTGAACACCGTCGCGCCGAGCGCGCCGGTGAAGGGGGACACCTTGACCATCTCCGGCACCGTGACCAACAAGGGCAAGGACACGATCAGGCAGGCGAAGGTCGACTTGCGAGTGGGCCCGAAGCTCTTCGGCAGAACGTCGATCGACACCGCTGCAAAGCGCACCGGGTCCGTCCCTGGAAGCGACCCTGCCCCGCTCGGCGGCAAGTACACGGTGAAGTTCGCGAAGCTTCCTTCCGGGATAAGCCAGGACTTCACACTGTCCGTACCGGTCGGCAAACTGGGTCTCGGCGACGACGGCGTCTACCAGCTCGGTGTGTCGCTGTCGGGGCAGACCCCCCAGGCCCGGTACGAGCAGGTGCTGGGGATCCAGCGCACCTTCCTGCCCTGGCAGGAAGAGGAGCGTGACTCCAAGACGAAGGTCACCTATCTCTGGCCGCTCATCGCATCGGCCCATGTCACTGCTGAGACCGGCTCCGACGATCAGCAGACGCCCGTGTTCGCGGACGACGACCTCGCCGCCGAACTCGCTCCGGGCGGACGCCTCGAACAGCTGGTCTCGCTCGGCAGTCAGCTGCCCGTGACATGGGTGATCGACCCTGATCTGCTGGCCAGCGTCGACGCGATGGCGAGGAACTACCGCGTCAAGTCCGGCGACACCACTGTCGCCGGGAAGAACCAGGCCGTCGCAAAGAAGTGGCTCGCCTCACTGGAGGCCGCGGTCTCGGACGGCAAGGTCATCGCGCTGCCGTTCGCCGACCCTGATCTGGCGTCCATCGCACACCGTGGCAAGAACGTGTCGGGCACCCTCAGCCACCTGCAGACCGCCACGGAGGTGGCCGGGACAACGGTGCAGACCATCCTGCATGTGAAGCCGTCGACCGACTTCGCGTGGCCCGTCGACGGGGCGATCGACCCGTCGATCGTCGATGTCGCCACTTCGGCGGGTGCCCACAAGGTCATCGCCCGCAGCGACAGCCTCGAGGAGACCGGCGATCTGCCGTACACGCCGACCGCGGCCCGGCCGATCGGCGGCGGCACCACCGCGGTGGTCTCCGACGCGCGGCTCTCCACGGCCTTCCAGGGCGATATGTCGAAGGCGGGGAATTCCACCCTCGCCGTGCAGAAGTTCCTCGCTCTGACCCTCGCTCTGACCGAGCAGGACACCGACGCGGAACGAAGCATCGTCGTCGCACCTCAGCGGATGCCGACGGTCGCCCAGGCCCAGTCGATGGCCGTCGCCCTGCACGCCCTCGATGACGAACGCTGGACAGAGCCTCTCGGGCTCGTGGACGCCGCCGAGGCGAAGCCCGACGCGGACGCGACAACCAGCGTCCCCGGGTCATCGCAGTACCCGAAGAAGCTCCGCAGCCAGGAGCTGCCCACCCAGGCGTTCCAGGACATCAAGTCCACCCAGGTCTCGCTCGACAACTTCCAGGTCATCCTCACCCGGCCCGAGCGGGTGGTGACCCCCTTGGGCAACGCGGTCAACCGGTCCATGTCGACGTCGTGGCGTGGCAGGCCGCTGGAGGCCCAGCAGTACCAGGACTCGGTACGCACCTATCTGCAGGGCCTCATCAACGAGGTTCAGCTCATCTCGAAGTCGGACGTCACCCTGTCCGGCCGCAGCGCCACGATCCCGGTGACCGTGCAGAACAGGCTGTTGCAGGGCGTGGACCATCTGGTGCTCCGGCTGAAGTCGGAGAACGCGACTCGGCTCAAGCTGAACGACGGCGGAGCCGTGGCGGAGCAGCCGATCCGGATCTCCGGCGGCCACAGCCAGTCCGTGAAGTTCGACGCCGCGGCCAACGTCAATGGCCAGGTGCAGATGACCGCCCAGCTTTACACCGAGGACGGCACACCGTACGGCGGAGAGATGACCTTCACCGTGAAGGTCTCCGAGCTCACCCCGACCGTGCTGCTGGTGATCGCCGGTGGACTGCTGCTTCTGGTCCTCGCAGGCATCAGGATGTACACCCATCGCAAGCGTGCCAACGCGGGCGGCGCGGCCGGGGACGACGGTGGTGAACCCGAGCAGCCGAGTGACCCGACCCCGGACACCGGTCCGGAAAGCGGGGAGCCGTCAGGCTCGGGTGAGAAAGTGGAACGTTGAGCGATGTGTGTCGTGGCCTGTCGGCCGGGGACGATGAGGTGGGGTTTCGATGAACGCGCCGTACGACGGTGACCGTGGTCAGGGTGCGGGCGGAGCGGGGTCTTCCGGCGGGCCCCCGATGCCGCCCGGACCGGGCCAGTTTCCGCCGACGCCCGATCCGTACGTGCAGGCCGCGTACGACCACGATCCCTACCGCGCCCAGGATCTGTCCGTCCAGGACCCGGTGGCCGAGGCGCTGTACGACCGCGCCGCGCACCCGCCGCCGCCCCCTGGCACCTACCAGCAGCCCCAGCCGCTCTACCAACGGCCGCCCGCGGCGCAGTACGCACCCGATCCACGGATCTGGGCGCAGACCCCGCCGCCCGAGCCCGACGGCCCGTCGAAACACCTGCCCTACGGCGATGACCCGGCGAGCACCCAGTTCGTCGGGGTGGACGATCTCGTCAGCCAGGCGTCCCAGTCCCGCGAGCAGCCGGATGCCTTCGCGCACCTGCTCCGGGACCAGCAGGGCCCGGCAGGACCCGCCCCCGTTCCGGCCGAGCCCGAGCCTGCCCCGGCCCCGGCGCCCGCACCGCCCAAGTCCGGTGGCCGCGCCTCCGGCCTGCTGAAATCCAGCGCGGTCATGGCGGCCGGCACGCTCGTGTCCCGGCTCACCGGGTTCGTCCGCAGCCTCGTGATCACCGCTGCTCTCGGTGCGGCACTCCTCGGCGACAGCTTCACCATCGCCTACACACTGCCGACGATGATCTACATCCTCACCGTCGGCGGCGGGCTGAACTCGGTCTTCGTTCCCCAGCTCGTCCGTTCCATGAAGGACGACGAGGACGGCGGCGAGGCCTACGCCAACCGGCTGCTGACCCTCGTGATGGTCGCGCTCGGTGTGATCGTCGCGATCGCGGTCTTCGCCGCTCCGTGGCTGATCCACATGATGTCGCCGACGATCGCCAGGGACGCGGCCGCCAACAGCGTCGCAGTGACGTTCGCCCGGTACTGCCTGCCGACCATCTTCTTCATGGGCGTGCATGTCGTGATGGGGCAGATCCTCAACGCCCGCGGCAGGTTCGGCGCGATGATGTGGACCCCGGTCCTCAACAACATCGTCATGATCTTCACGTTCGGCATGTTCATCTGGGTGTACGGCACCTCCGCCGAATCCCAGATGGGTGTTCAGACGATTCCGCCGGAGGGCGTCCGGCTCCTGGGTATCGGCACGCTGCTCGGTCTGGTCGTCCAGGCCCTGGCCATGATCCCGTATCTGCGTGAGGCCGGCTTCCGTTTCCGGCCGCGCTTCGACTGGAAGGGACACGGGCTCGGCAAGACGGTCAAGCTGGCCAAGTGGACCGTCCTGTTCGTCCTGGCCAACCAGGCAGGCGTGATTGTCGTCACTCAGCTCGCGACCTCGGCGGGCAAACTGTCCGGCAAGGACGGCACCGGCTTCCTCGCTTACTCCAACGCCCAGCTCATCTGGGGCATGCCGCAGGCCATCATCACCGTGTCGGTCATGGCGGCCCTGCTGCCCCGCATCTCCCGCGCCGCCCACGACGACGACCCGGGCGCCGTCCGCGACGACATCTCTCAGGGACTGCGGAACTCGGCCGTGGCGATCGTGCCGGTGGCCTTCATGTTCCTCGCCCTCGGCCTGCCGATGTGCACCCTGCTGTATGCCTCCGCGGGTACCGAAGCGGCCCGGTCCATGGGCTTCATCCTCATGGCATTCGGTCTCGGCCTGATCCCGTACTCCGTGCAGTACGTGGTGCTGCGAGGCTTCTACGCCTACGAGGACACCCGGACGCCCTTCTACAACACGGTCATCGTCGCCGCGGTCAACGCGGCCGCCTCGGCCCTCTGCTACGTGATCCTGCCGGCCCAGTGGGCCGTGGTCGGCATGGCTGCCTCGTACGGACTCGCCTACGCCGTCGGCGTGGGTATCGCCTGGCGACGGCTGCGCAACCGGCTGGGCGGCGATCTGGACGGCGCCCACGTCGTCCGCACCTACGCCCGCCTGTGCCTGGCCGCCATCCCGGCAGCGGCGCTCGGCGGCGGCGTCGGCTTCGCTGTTCTCCTGGGCCTCGGCGAAGGCGCCTTCGGCTCACTCGTCGCGCTGATCTGCGGTGGGGCCGTTCTGCTGGGCGTCTTCTTCGTCGCGGCCAAGCGGATGCGGATCGAAGAGATCAACGGCATGGTCGGCATGGTCCGAGGGCGGCTCGGGCGCTGAGGATCAACGGCCCGCACAACCATCACCGCCCTTTGCGTGTCGTGCATAGCGCCGGAGTGTGGGCACAATTGGCGTGACTGTGCAGAGCTGGCTGGCATCGCGCAACGGATGGGGAGGCAGGAACGACGGTGGCGGAACGTAGCACGGCTGCCGTCGACGTGGCCGACAACAGCGGTGATGAACCGCTGGCCGCCAAGGCGGACGAGGCCACGACCGACGGGACGGCAGAAGCTCAGGACACAACGGGCACAAAGCCGCAGGATACGGACGGTGAGCGCATCAGCACCGAGGCCACCTTGCCGACCCCGGATCTGCACAGCGGGCACAAACTCGCCAGACGCTACCGGCTCGAAGAGTGCGTCACCCGTCTGGACGGATTCAGCAGCTGGCGCGCTGTGGACGAGAAACTGCGCCGCGCGGTGGGCGTTCATCTGCTCCCCGCCGACCACCCCCGAGCCCGCTCCGTGCTGGCCGCAGCCCGCTCCTCCGCCCTGCTCGGCGACCCGCGCTTCGTGCAGGTACTCGACGCGGTGGAGGAGGACAACCTCGTCTACGTCGTCCATGAGTGGCTCCCTGACGCCACCGAGCTCACTTCCCTGCTGGCCTCCGGGCCGATGGACGCGCACGACGCGTACCAGCTTGTCAGCCAGGTCTCCCAGGCCATGGCAGCCGCGCATCGAGAAGGTCTCGCGCATCTGAGGCTGACCCCGGGCGCGGTGCTGCGGAGCTCGACCGGGCAGTACCGGATCCGCGGCCTCGCGGTGAACGCCGCCCTGCGGGGCATCACCGCCGACGGTCCGCAGCGTGCCGACACCGAGGCTATCGGTGCTCTTCTCTACGCAGCGTTGACGCAGCGCTGGCCGTACGAGACCGATGCCTATGGCCTGCCCGGGCTACCCAAGGGAGTGGGGCTGATCGCCCCTGACCAGGTGCGGGCCGGTGTTCACCGCGGCCTCTCCGAGCTCGCCATGCGCGCACTCGCCAATGACGGCGCCACTGCCTCCCGGCAAGAGCAGCCGTGCACTACCCCGGACGAGCTGGCCAAGGCCGTTGCTGCGATGCCTCGCATCCGTCCTCCGGAGCCCACGTTCACGGCGCCCCCGGAGTATCAGCGCACGACCTACCAGCAGGGCACCTACGGACGCCCGCCCACGTCCCCCGGCGCCACCCAGCCCGTGATCGCCGTGCCACCGGCCCCGCTCCAGAGCCGCACCGGCAAGGCCCTCAAGTGGGCGGTGTCTGCGCTGCTCATCGCCGCCCTGGGCCTCGGTAGCTGGCAACTCGCTGAGACACTCCTCGACCGCAGA
The DNA here is from genome assembly GCF_040295565.1 of Streptomyces sp. NPDC002785. Taxonomy (NCBI): domain Bacteria; kingdom Bacillati; phylum Actinomycetota; class Actinomycetes; order Kitasatosporales; family Streptomycetaceae; genus Streptomyces; species Streptomyces sp. NPDC002785. Next base: position 7,534 of record NZ_JBEOVN010000001.1, read on the forward strand.
AACGACTCCGGGACTGAGGACACCACGCAGACCACCCCGGAGAACGGCGACAACAAACCGCGCCCCGCAGCCAAACCGCTACGGATCGCCGGTGCGACGGAGTTCATGCCCAGCGGTTCCGGTATAAGCCAGAACGACGCACCCATGGCAGTCGACGGCAGCTCCAGCACTGCCTGGGTCACACCGCGCTATGTGGGCTACGCGAACTTCGGCAACTACTCGAACCGCAGAGAGGGCAGCGGCATAGTCGTCGACCTGGGCAGCGTCCGGAACGTCACCGGCATCAAGGTCCAGATGTACCGCAGCGGGCAGAAGGCCGAGGTCCTGGCAGCTGGTGAGAACGCCTCCGCCCCGTCGTCCCTCTCGGACTTCTCCCGGCGGCTCACGAAGCTGACAACGACGGGAAGCGACCTGAACGAGAGGTTCACCGAGCCCGTACGAACCCGTTATGTCCTGATCCATGTCACCGAACTACCGTCGGATGGATCAGCTGACGGCTACCGGGGCGGGATCTCTGAGATCTCTGTACTCGGCTGACTGGTCAGGCCGGTGAGAGCCACGCTACCGCCGGCCTGCCCTGCGACTGGACCGGGACACCCGCATCCCGGCACCGGACTCCTGGGTATGTGCCGCGCTCTGCCCTTGCTCACCCGAACGTGATAGACAGACGCACCTTGACGCAGAGAGAGGGAGGGAGGGGGAGGTGGCCGCCGAGCCGTCGGAACCACTCAGCGACTCAGACCTCCTCGCTCGCCATGTGGCCGGTGAACCCGACGCCTTCGGCGAGCTCGTACGACGCCACCGCGACCGGCTGTGGGCCGTGGCACTGCGGACCCTGGGCGATCGCGAAGAAGCCGCCGACGCCGTCCAGGACGCCCTGGTCTCCGCCTTCCGGGCCGCCCACACCTTCCGAGGCCAGTCCGCCGTCACCACCTGGCTGCACCGCATCACCGTCAATGCCTGCCTCGACCGGGTCCGCAAGGCCGCCACCCGCAAGACCTCTCCGATCGATGACACCGAACGGTTCGAGCAGCTCCTCGAGCCGCACGAATCCGCAGACGCACCGGCGGAGCGCCAGGATCTGCACCGCGAGCTCCTGGCCGCACTCGCCACTCTCCCCGCCGAGCAGCGTGCCGCACTTGTCCTCGTGGATATGCAGGGTTACCCCGTGGCCGAGGCGGCACGCATCCTCGATGTGCCGACAGGCACCGTGAAGAGCCGCTGTGCACGGGGCAGAGCCCGGCTGGCCCCTCTGCTCACTCATCTGCGCGGCAAAGGCACAGAAGCCGATGAACCAACCGTGGGAAGGAACCGGACGCCGCGCGCATCCGTCCCACCGGCATCAGGGCCGAGGGATGCGGGGGCAAGCGATCCTGCTGCGGTGAAGGGCGGAGGTGGGCGCACATGACATCAACGACCGACACGACCCAGCACCCGGATGTCTCGGAGATCTCCGATCTCACGGAAGGGTTGCTCCCGCCGTCACATGCGGCAGAGGTACGCAGCCATGTGGATGACTGCGAACTCTGCGGTGATGTCCATGCCTCACTCATAGAGATCCGCGAGCTGCTCGGCACTGTGCCCGCGCCACAGCACATGCCCGACGACATCGCAGGCCGCATCGACGCCGCACTCGCCACCGAAGCCCTCAGCACCACGGCGCCCGCTGATTCGGCACATGTTTCACGTGAAACAGAACTGTCCCTGGCACAGAAGCCGGGCGCAGAGCTCAGTTCCTCGGACCGCCCCGCAGGGCATCCCAGGGCGACCACCGGCCCTGGCCGTCAACCGGTCCGACGCCGCCGGACAGCTGTACTCGGCGCCGCTCTCGGTGCAGCCGTGGTCGGTGTGAGCTTCTTCATGCTGCAGAACGTCCAGCCGTCCCAGGAGGACTCCTCCCTCAAGGCGGCGGACCACGGCTCAGGCTCAGCGGCAAAAGGCGCCGCAGCTTTCTCAGAGTCCACGCTTGAAGGCCGGGTGCAAACGCTCCTTCTGAGTGCTGGCACGAAGCGATCAGGTTCAGACGGTGTCGGCACTGAGAAGCAGGCGCCATCCGTCGAAGCGCAGTCGACGCCCAAGAGTCACCCTCCCGCGTCCGAGTCAACTCAAACGCCATTGCGCGCACCCGTCGTGTCAGTCCCGAGCTGTGTGAAGCAGGGCATCGGACGGAAGACTGCGGCCCTCGCCGTGGAAGAAGGCACCTACGAAGGCTCAGATGCTTTCCTCGTCGTGCTGCCTCACCCCTCTGACGCGACCCGCGTCCAGGCGTATGTCGTCGACGCGGCCTGCGTCCGGGAGAAGCCCGCTGCCAAGGGGAAGCTACTGCTGACCCACGCCTACGCTCGCCCCTGAGAATCGCGCCGGACGCCGCCCCGGCACGCCGGGAATGCATCCCCCGTAGGATCCGTTGGGTGGGGTGAGAGTCGTTGAACCGACCCCAGTAAACGTTGACAGTAGGCAGTCTGCAGAGACGAGGAAGAAACCCGTGAGCGACGCCCGTAATGTGATCATCATCGGCTCCGGCCCTGCGGGCTACACGGCCGCCCTTTACACCGCACGTGCCTCGCTGAAGCCGCTGGTGTTCGAAGGCGCCGTCACCGCAGGCGGCGCGCTGATGAACACCACCGACGTGGAGAACTTCCCGGGCTTCCAGGACGGGATCATGGGCCCGGAGCTCATGGACAACATGCGTGCCCAGGCTGAACGCTTCGGCGCCGAGCTCGTCCCCGACGATGTCGTCTCCGTTGACCTCACCGGAGAAATCAAAACGGTCACCGACACGGCCGGTACGGTGCACCGCGCCAAGGCCGTCATCGTGACAACCGGCTCCCAGCACCGCAAGCTCGGCCTGCCCAATGAGGACGCCCTCTCCGGACGTGGCGTCTCCTGGTGCGCCACCTGTGACGGCTTCTTCTTCAAGGACCAGGACATCGCCGTGGTCGGCGGCGGCGACACCGCGATGGAGGAGGCGACCTTCCTCTCCCGCTTCGCGAAGTCGGTCACCATCGTCCACCGCCGCGACTCGCTGCGTGCCTCCAAGGCCATGCAGGACCGAGCCTTCGCCGACCCGAAGATCAAGTTCGCCTGGGACAGCGAGGTTGCCGGAGTGCACGGCGAGCAGAAGCTGTCAGGCGTGACCCTTCGGAACACCAAGACCGGCGAGACGTCCGAGCTCGCGGTGACCGGCCTGTTCATCGCGGTGGGCCACGACCCGCGCACCGAGCTCTTCAAGGGCCAGCTCGATCTCGACGAGGAGGGCTACCTCAAGGTCGAAGCCCCCTCGACGCGCACCAACCTGACCGGCGTCTTCGGCGCCGGTGACGTCGTCGACCACACCTACCGGCAGGCCATCACCGCTGCCGGGACGGGCTGCTCGGCCGCTCTCGACGCCGAGCGCTTCCTCGCTGCGCTCGCCGACGACGAGAAGGCCGCTGCGGCCACCGTCTGATCCACGCCTCACCCCACACCCCAAGAAGTTAAGGAGGCCGCCGTGGCCGGCGCCCTGAAGAACGTGAACGACGACTCCTTCGACGAGGTCGTCCTGAAGAGCGACAAGCCTGTGCTGGTGGACTTCTGGGCCGCGTGGTGCGGTCCGTGCCGCCAGATCGCGCCGTCCCTGGAGGCCATCGCTGCTGAGCACGGCGACCAGATCGAGATCGTCAAGCTCAACATCGACGAGAACCCGGCCACGGCCGCCAAGTACGGCGTCATGTCCATCCCGACCCTGAACGTGTACCAGGGCGGCGAGGTCGCCAAGACCATCGTCGGCGCCAAGCCGAAGGCCGCGATCCTCCGCGACCTCGAAGCCTTCATCGGCGAGTAGGACCGCAGTCCGCTGTTTCACGTGAAACGGGTCCATCCCCTCGGGGATGGACCCGTTTCACATTGTCGTGGACTCTCGGATCACAAGGGCCGCAGCGCCGGCTCCTTCTGGACGGCACCCAGCAACCGGTCCAGTGCCAGCTCGACGTCCTCCTTCCAGGAGAGCGTCGAACGCAGTTCCAGTCTCAGCCGCGGATGAACGGGATGCGGCCGTACGGTCTTGAAGCCGACAGCGAGGAGATGATCTGCGGGAAGCACACAGGCAGGCTCCTTCCACCGGGCATCGCCGAAAGCCTCGATCGCCTTGAATCCCCGACACAGCAGGTCCTTGGCGACGGTCTGCACCATGACCCGGCCCAGCCCCTGCCCCTGGTATCCCGGCACGATCCAGGCAGTCATCAACTGCACGGCATCGGGGGAGACGGGGCTCGTCGGAAAAGCCGTCGAACGCGGTACGTAGGCAGGCGGTGCATAGAGAACGAACCCCGTCGGCACATCGTCGACATAGACAACGCGGCCGCACGATCCCCACTCCAGCAGAACGGCCGAGATCCACGCCTCTTTTTCCAGCTCGGGCGTTCCCGCCTTTACTGCAGCTTCCCCGCTGACCGGATCAAGTTCCCAGAAGACACACGAGCGGCAACGCCTGGGGAGATCGGAAAGGTTGTCCAGTGTGAGCGGTACGAGCCGACGCCCCATGAAAGCTGTTCCTCGCTTCCTTCGCCCGCCGCATCGCGTGCGACAGCCAGTGCACTCCGTTCAAGGAGCAGGCTGCCGACGAACCCTCCGACAGCCCCCAGGCCCAGCCCCACTGTCACCAGTCGGCTGCGGCTCACTGATCGCATGGCCCTCCCTCCGCCGGGGTGGCTCAAGCCGGATGTGCCATACCAGAACGCATCGTATCCACCCAGAGATGAAGCCGACACTGAGAGAAAGCAAAGGACGGGCTGTGTTCCGGTGGATGCCGGAACACAGCCCGTCCCAGCCCATCGGGCAGAGGTCAGTCCTCGTCGCCCTCGACTGGGTCCTCAGAGGGGCCCCGATCCAGCACACGCCCCTCGCCCGGTGCCAGGCTGCCAAGAATGCGGTCCAGATCCTCCATCGATGCGAACTCGACGACGATCTTTCCCTTCTTCTGTCCGAGGTCGACCTTCACCCTGGTCTCGAAGCGGTCCGAGAGCCGGGAAGCAAGATCGGACAGAGCAGGCGACACCCGGCCACCGGCCCGCGGCCCCTTGGCCTTGGCAGCGCTCGTGGGCCTGGAGCCCATGAGGGTCACAATCTCTTCGACCGCACGCACCGATAGCCCCTCGGCCACAATGCGATGTGCCAGCCTGTCCTGCTCCTCCGAGTCGTCCACGGACAGCAGCGCCCGCGCATGACCGGCCGACAGCACCCCGGCTGCGACCCTCCGCTGCACCGAAGGCGACAGCCTCAGCAGTCGCAGCGTGTTGGACACCTGCGGGCGGGAACGCCCGATCCGGTCGGCCAGCTGGTCATGCGTGCACTTGAAGTCCTTGAGCAGTTGGTCGTACGCGGCTGCCTCCTCCAACGGGTTCAGCTGAGCCCGGTGAAGGTTCTCCAGGAGCGCGTCCAGGAGAAGCTTCTCGTCGTCCGTAGCCCGGACGATGGCCGGGATCCGTTCCAGACCCGCCTCACGGCAGGCCCTCCAGCGCCGCTCACCCATGATGAGCTCATAGCGCTCCGGACCCGTCTTCCTCACCACAACCGGCTGGAGAAGACCCACCTCCTTGATGGAGGTCACCAGCTCGGCAAGTGCGTCCTCGTCGAACACCTCACGGGGCTGACGAGGATTCGGGGTGATGGAGCCGAGAAGAACCTCGGCAAAGTACGCTCCTGCGGCTCCCGCAGATTCTGCAGCTGCCTCGGACTCCGAAACCGGCGTACTCGGCTCCGGCACAACCAAAGCGGACGCAAGACTGGCCACCTTCGCAGCAGCCACCCCCCGCTCTGCCGTCATGACAGGACCCGCCCCAGGAGAGGCTGAGCCCACCCCCGTGGACGGCACCTGCTTCTCCTGCGGAGCGGCGGGGATCAGGGCACCTAGCCCACGCCCCAACCCTCTTCGACGCTCACTCACTGAATCCCCTCCGAAATGCTCTGCTGGCTGTTCCCATTGCCCGTGTGGGCATGCTGGGCCTCGTACTGCACCCCGACACCCCGCAGGGCGATCTCACGCGCCGCCTCGAGGTACGACAGCGACCCACTCGAACCCGGGTCGTAAGTCAGCACGGTCTGCCCATAGCTCGGTGCCTCCGAAATCCGCACCGACCGCGGAATACTCGTCCGCAGCACCTCCTTGCCGAAGTGGCTGCGCACCTCCTCCGCGACTTGCGAAGCGAGTCTGGTCCTGCCGTCGTACATGGTGAGCAGAATCGTCGACACATGAAGAGCGGGGTTGAGATGCCCCCGCACCAGGTCCACATTGCGCAGTAGCTGCCCCAGCCCTTCCAGCGCGTAGTACTCGCACTGGATAGGGATCAGCACCTCGGCACCGGCGACCATCGCATTGACCGTCAGCAGACCGAGCGAGGGTGGGCAGTCGATAAGGATGTAGTCCAACGGCTGCTCATACGCCTGGATCGCCCGCTGAAGGCGGCTCTCCCGCGCCACCAGCGAAACCAGCTCGATCTCCGCACCGGCGAGATCGATAGTGGCGGGGGCGCAGAAGAGGCCTTCGATGTCAGGAACAGGCTGAACCACCTCGGAGAGCGGCCTGCTCTCCACGAGGACGTCATAGATGGAGGGGACTTCGGCATGGTGATCGATACCCAGAGCCGTAGAGGCGTTCCCCTGCGGGTCAAGGTCGACCACCAGAACACGTGCGCCGTGAAGCGCAAGCGAGGCGGCAAGGTTGACCGTCGTGGTCGTCTTGCCCACCCCACCCTTCTGGTTGGCCACCACCATGACGCGTGTCCGGTCAGGACGGGGCAAGCCGTCGCCGGCACGGCCAAGGGCCTCGACCGCCAGCTGGGCCGCGCGACCGATGGGTGTGTCATCCATCGGCGGCGGTGTTTCACGTGAAACACCCTCCCCCGCCGATTCGGTTCGGGGACCGGGGACCGGATCGGCCATCGGTCCCGCGATGTTGGCGTCGGACCGCAAGGATTCACTCTCCTCGACTTCAGACTCGCAATGGACAGAGCCTGCCATGGTTTCGGGGTCGTGAACCAGCGAGGCCCGCTCTTCTGTGGATGAATCCACTTCTGTGGACAACTCCGTAGCCCTAACGGGCCTGCGATGCCGCGGCGCGGCAGCCGCGCGACCGCGGCTGATAATCCCATGCAGCAGAGAGCGACGTTTCACGTGAAACACGATGCCCCTGCAGCCTAGCTACAGGGGCACGACACTCCGCGTGGGGCATGTACGGCCGCTTGTGGGAGCATCACCGAGAGATGCCGCGAACTGTGCGCAATGGTTAATTTCGCAGTGTGACCGGACGGGTCAGCGACGACGCCTCGTACGGCTCGTCCTCGCGGCCTTGGCCCTCTTTGCGGCGAACCTCACACCGCCCGGACTCTCCCCGACGACCACACGCACTACCGTCGACATCGGATCGACAACGCCCTGTCCGACGTGCAACACCTCGGTCTCCACCACACCGAGCTTACTCAAGGCCGCACGCGCGCCGACAATCTCCTCCTCGGCCGTATCTCCCTTGAGTGCCAGCATCTCTCCGTACGGACGCAGCAGCGGAACCCCCCAGCCGGCCAGCCGATCGAGCGGCGCCACGGCCCGAGCCGTCACAACGTGAACCGGCTGAAGCGTTCCAAGAACCTCCTCGGCCCGGCCACGCACGACCGTCACATGGTCCAGGCCCAGCAGCTCGACAACTTCCTGGAGGAAATTCGTCCGCCGGAGCAGAGGTTCCAGCAAGGTGATCTTGAGATCCGGACGCACCAGCGCCAGCGGGATACCCGGAAGGCCCGCACCGGAGCCCACATCGCAGACCGTGACGCCCTCAGGCACGACCTCGGAGAGCACCGCACAGTTCAGCAGATGCCGCTCCCACAACCGCGGCACCTCACGTGGACCGATCAGCCCCCGCTTCACCCCGGCATCTGCCAGCAGTTCCGCGTACCGGACAGCCTCCGGGAAGAACTCACCGAAAACCGCCCGCGCCCCTTCGGGCGCCTGGGGAAGCTCTACTTCCGCCGTCACGGGAACCGTCCTTCCATACCGCACTACCGCACTGTGGGTGGCTGACTATCAGGCTGACAAAGATCGGCCCCGCCTACGATCAGACGGGGCCGACAGAACAAGGGTCCGGTCAGGCCGGGAGAACGACGACGAAGCGCTGCGGCTCCTCGCCCTCGGACTCGCTGCGCAGACCAGCGGCCGCGACCGCATCGTGCACAACCTTGCGTTCGAACGGCGTCATCGGGTCCAGCTTCACCGGCTCACCGGTGCTCTTGACCTCGTCCGCGGCCTTGGCACCCAGCTCGGCGAGCTCAGCCCGCTTCTTGGCCCGGAAGCCTGCGATGTCCAACATCAGCCGACTGCGGTCACCGGTCTCCCGGTGCACAGCAAGCCGCGTCAGCTCCTGGAGCGCCTCCAGCACCTCACCGTCGCGGCCCACGAGCTTCTGCAGATCACGTGCCGAGTCGCTGATGATCGAGACCGCGGCCCGGTCCGCCTCGACGTCCATGTCGATGTCGCCGTCGAGATCGGCGATGTCGAGCAGGCCCTCGAGGTAGTCCGCTGCGATCTCGCCCTCCTGCTCAAGGCGGGTCAAGGTGTCGCTGCCCTCAGCGGCCGTGGAGGTGGTGCCTTCCGTCACGGATGGACTCCTTCTTACTTCTTGGACGGGTGCTTGGGCCGCTGCGGGCCCTTGCGCTGTCCGGACTTGGCTTGGCGTGAGGAGCCGGACGCGGGCTTGCCCGCCGGCTTGGGCTTGTCGTCCTGCGATTCGTCCGGCTTCTGCAGAGAGGTCTTGGATCCCGACTCAGTGGAGTCAGTGTCCTTGACCCCTGCCTGCTGGGCAGCACCGGTCTGACGCTGGGCCTTGGTCTGGCGCTTGGGCTGCTGACGCCGCTGCGCGGCTCCGCCCTCGGACTCGGCAAGAGCCGTATCGCTCTTGATCACTGTGCCGTCCTCCTGAGCAGCGAAGCCCAGCTTGGCCAGTCCCGTGATGAACTTCCGCTCAATGTCATTGCGATCCGAGCCCTTGGACACGATCCGCTTGATCGTATTGCGCTTGGTCCTGCCACGAACCTCACCGTGAGCGGTGACGCTCTTCAGTACACGACCCAGGTAGTGGTCCTGCGCCTTGCTGCCCGGGGTCGGGTTCTGGTTGATCACGTACATCTGCTGACCCATGGTCCAGACGTTGGTGGTCAGCCAGTAGACGAGGACACCGACGGGGAAGTTGATGCCCATGACGGCGAAGATCAGCGGGAAGATGTACATCAGCATCTTCTGCTGCTGCATGTAGGGCGTCTTGACCGTCAGGTCGACGTTCTTCGTCATCAGCTGGCGCTGGGTGAAGAACTGCGACGCCGACATCATCACGATCATGACCGCGGTGACGACACGGACGTCCAACAGCGAGGCGCCGAGTGCCTGGACCTTCGCTTCGGTGTCCATGAACTTGGCAGCGAGCGGAGCACCGAAGATGTGTGCCTGACGGGCGCTGTCGAGCAGCGGCTGGTCGATGACACCGATCGTCTTGCCCGAGGCGATGGCCGAGAGCACGTGATACAGGGCGAAGAAGAACGGCGACTGCGCCAGGATGGGAAGGCACGAGGAGAGCGGGTTGGTGCCCGTCTCCTTGTACAGCTTCATCATCTCTTCGGACTGACGCTGCTTGTCGCTCTTGTAGCGCTCCTGGATCGCCTTCATCTTCGGCTGGAGCACCTGCATGTTCCGGGTCGACTTGATCTGCTTAACGAAAAGCGGGATCAGGCAGATCCGGATCAGCACCACCAGGGACACGATGGACAGGCCCCAGGCCCAGCCCGTGTCATCGCCGAAGATCGCTCCGTACAACTTGTGGAACTGGACGATGACCCATGAAACAGGCCAGGTGATAAAGCTGAACAGACTGGCAATCGTGTCCACTAATCAGGCTCCTTGAGCATTGGGCGAAGTCTCTGCGGCCGGGCTCGGAGGTTCGGAAACCGACCCCCCGGGAGGCACATCAGCGGCGGAGTCCCCGCCCTTACTACCGCGCATGGCATTACGCAGCAGTTCGTGCCAACGCGGACGTTTACGTGGTGGAACATGGTCCACGCCACCGGGCGACCACGGATTGCACCGCAGGATGCGCCAGGCCGTCAGCACAGTTCCCTTGAGCGCTCCGTGGCGGTCGATCGCCGTATATCCATAGTGGGAACACGACGGGTAGTAACGGCAGACAGGCCCGAGAAGTGGGCTGATCGTCCACTGATACAGCTTGATAAGAGCCAGCAGCGGGTACTTCATCGCGCGCCCCCTCCCAGCAGCCGCTGCAAAGCGGCGTCCAGGTCTCGGGCCAGCTGTTCATGGTCAGCGTCGCCCGCTCCGGGCAGCGCTCGTACGACAACCAGGCTACCGGGGGGCAGCAGGGCCAGCCGCTCGCGGACCAGATGGCGAAGCCTGCGCTTCACCGCTGTGCGCACAACCGCTCCACCCACAGCTTTGCTGACAACGAAACCCGCACGCGGCGGGGGAGCATTCTCCCCAGTCACGTGCGGGTCCGTTGCACCGCTGCGTAGATGAACGACGAGTAGCGGGCGGCCGGCCCGGCGTCCTCGACGTACTGCGGTCGCGAAGTCCTCGCGCCGCCTCAGCCGATTCTCGGTAGGCAGCACGTCATGACCTGTAAGCGATCAGGCGGACAGGTTGGCGCGACCCTTGCCACGGCGGGACGCAAGAATCGCGCGGCCGGCACGGGTGCGCATACGCAGCCGGAAGCCGTGGGTCTTCGCGCGACGACGGTTGTTCGGCTGGAAGGTGCGCTTGCTCACTCGGGGGCTCCAGAAATGACTCGTGTGTTGGCGGGACATCGCCTGGCTGTCACCGTGCGCCCACGAGAGACTCGCGTAAACGCCCTAGTGCACCGCTTCATGATCACAGATCGTGATCTTTGCCCATCGGAGGCAGGCGGCAGCAGCCATCGACAACTCGACCTGGTCACGGTACGCGCGGCTACGCCATCCGGTCAAACCGGCTCCACGGAACCCCCCGCTGTGCACAGCCTGTGGACAACGACTTGAACCACGCGGGTCGGCCTGACTACCGTGGTTGAACTCCGGCTCTTTTTCTTCCTGCCTGCCGGTCCTCACCCATCCCGACCCATCCCGTCCCGAGAACCACACATTCGTGGGACCAGCGAGAGAGCGTGCCTTGTGGCTGATGTACCTGCCGATCTTGCCGCAGTGTGGCCACGAGTGCTGGAGCAACTCCTCGGGGAGGGCCAGCAGGGCATCGAGCCGAAGGACAAGCAGTGGATCGAGCGCTGCCAGCCGCTCGCGCTGGTCGCCGACACGGCGCTGCTCGCCGTCCCCAATGAATGGGGCAAGCGAGTCCTGGAAGGCCGGCTCGCGCCGCTCATCAGCGAGACACTGAGCCGCGAATGCGGCCGCCCGATCCGTATCGCGATCACCGTCGACGACTCCGCCGGCGAACCTACGAGCCCGCCCGCGCCTCCGATGCACCAGTCTCAGCAGCACCGCTACCAGGGACCGCAGCACGATGAGCGTCAGCACAACGACGCGTACGACGGATACGGACACCGGCCCTCCGACGACGGCATGCCGACCGCCCGGCCCGCCTACCCCGACTACCAGCAGCAGCGCCCCGACCCCGGTGCGTGGCCGCGCACCCAGGAGGACCTCTCCTGGCAGCAGCCCCGGCTCGGCGGATTCCAGGACCGCGATACCTCAGCGGAGCAGTGGCGCGAGCCGTACACCGGCCACCCCCAGCAGCCGCAGCACGACTACCGGTCGCAGCCGCCCGAGCGCCAGAGTTACGAGCAACAGCGCCCCGAACGCCACGACATGCAGGACCCCCAGCACCGCCCTGGCGGGGTCGGCACCGGACGGCCCGGCGGCGCCACCGGGCCGATGGGCGCACAGCCCGCTCCCACGTCCGGCCCCGGCGAGCCGGCGGCCCGGCTGAATCCGAAGTACCTGTTCGACACCTTCGTCATCGGTGCATCCAACCGATTCGCGCACGCCGCGGCGGTCGCCGTCGCCGAAGCACCCGCCAAGGCGTACAACCCGCTCTTCATCTATGGGGAGTCCGGACTCGGCAAGACCCACCTGCTGCACGCCATCGGGCACTACGCCCGCAGTCTCTACCCGGGTACCCGGGTGCGGTACGTGAGCTCCGAGGAGTTCACCAACGAGTTCATCAACTCGATCCGCGACGGCAAGGGCGACACCTTCCGCAAGCGCTACCGCGATGTGGACATCCTGCTGGTCGACGACATCCAGTTCCTGGCGAGCAAGGAGTCGACGCAGGAGGAGTTCTTCCACACCTTCAATACGCTCCACAACGCCAACAAGCAGATCGTGCTGTCCTCGGACCGGCCACCCAAGCAGTTGGTGACCCTGGAGGACCGGTTGCGGAACCGTTTCGAGTGGGGTCTGACCACCGATGTGCAGCCGCCGGAGCTGGAGACGCGGATCGCGATCCTCCGTAAGAAGGCCGTGCAGGAGCAGCTCAATGCCCCGCCGGAGGTACTGGAGTTCATCGCCTCCCGCATCTCCCGGAACATCAGGGAGCTGGAGGGGGCGCTGATCCGGGTCACGGCCTTCGCCAGTCTCAACCGCCAGCCGGTGGACCTCGGGCTGACCGAGCATGTGCTGAAGGATCTGATCCCAGGTGGCGAGGACTCGGCTCCGGAGATCACGGCGACGGCCATCATGGCGGCGACTGCGGACTACTTCGGTCTGACGGTCGACGATCTCTGCGGAACCTCGCGCAGCCGCGTGCTGGTGACGGCCCGCCAGATCGCCATGTACCTCTGCCGGGAGCTGACCGATCTCTCGCTGCCCAAAATCGGTGCGCAGTTCGGTGGCCGCGACCATACGACGGTGATGCACGCGGACCGGAAGATCCGCGCGCTGATGGCGGAGCGACGCTCCATCTACAACCAGGTCACCGAGCTCACCAACCGCATTAAGAACGGCTGACGGACCACCGGCACACGCTCTGTACGCGCCGGAAGGGCGCCTGGGGAACCCTGTCATGGTTCCCCAGGCGCCCTTCTTCGTTGTTCAAGGCCTGCCGAAGCCTTTCCAGAAGGCACCCCCAGAGCTTCCCGGTGATGCCGCGGAACCCTCTCGAAGGCATCCCGGTGCCCTTCCCGAGCCCTCCCGAAGCCTCCGAAGTCCGCTCCGACCCCGCTCTCCGAGGCTCCGATGCAGTCACGGTGTTCGAATACCCGGCGCCGGCCGTCCGTTCTCCACAGATCTGGGGAGATTTTCCCCTCCACAGCCTGGGGATCCGGAAGTTGTCCATATTGCTTCCACAGGGGCAACTGCCGATACTCCATCAGGCCAGGTCAAGAGCCTGGGGATTTGTGGTCAACCACCATCCACAGCCTGTGGACAAAATATTCGTCCACAGGGAGCCGATGATGTTGTCCACCGTCGGCCCACAGCCCGGGCCGCGTTGTCCCCAGCTTCCTCGAGCTTCTCCACACCCCTGTCCACTGTTCGGCAACCCAACACCGCCGTTCACTGCGCCGAGTGAAAGGCGTCACACCACGAGGGCCGGTTGGGCTGTGGGGAACGTGGGTAAAGCTGGGGACAGCCCTGGGGAGAAACCCCCCTGTCCTGTGCATCGGGTGTGCAGAACTTTCGTGTGTCCACAGAAGCGCCGGGTTGTCCACCGGTGCCACCCACAGGGGCGGTGGACAAAAAACTGGGCTTGACCTGCGAAAACGACGTTATCCACGGTTTCCACAGGCCCTACTACTACTGCCACTTAGAGTTAGCCCGGAATCCGCTTCGAAGTGGGGCCTGTGCACAACTCGGGGCCGGAGCTCCCCGAGCCTCTTGTCGCGACTTGACCCCGAGCAGCACCGAGTGTCGGTGCCGTACGTCAGACTGGTCCCCGGCGTCCTCCCGCTGTCATCGGTGGGAGACCCGATCAGACGACGAAGGCCAGCAGGGCGAGCGAGCAACAGCAGGAGGCGGTTCCGGTGAAGATCCGGGTGGAGCGCGATGTACTCGCGGAGGCTGTGGCCTGGGTGGCCCGTAGCCTCCCGGCCCGTCCGCCGGCGCCCGTTCTTGCGGGCCTTCTGCTGAAGGCTGAGGACGGCGCCCTCAGCTTCTCCAGCTTCGACTACGAGGTCTCGGCCCGGGTCTCGGTGGATGCCGAGGTCGAGGAGGACGGCACGGTGCTGGTCTCCGGCCGGCTGCTGGCCGACATCTGCCGCGCCCTTCCCAACCGCCCGGTGGAGATTTCCACAGACGGTGTACGAGCCACCGTGGTCTGCGGCTCCTCGCGATTCACACTCCACACCCTTCCTGTGGAGGAGTACCCGGCGCTGCCGGAGATGCCGACCGCGACCGGCACGGTCCCTGGTGAGGTCTTTGCCTCGGCCGCCGCCCAGGTCGCCATCGCCGCGGGCCGTGACGACACGTTGCCGGTCCTGACCGGTGTGCGGATCGAGATCGAGGGTGAGACCGTCACCCTGGCCTCCACCGACCGCTACCGCTTCGCGGTCCGTGAGTTCCTCTGGAAGCCGGAGAACCCGGATGCCTCGGCTGTCGCCCTGGTGCCCGCCAAGACGCTGCTGGACACCGCCAAGGCGCTGACCAGCGGTGACACGGTGACTCTGGCGTTGTCCGGCTCGGGTGCCGGTGAGGGCCTGATCGGTTTCGAGGGCGCGGGCCGGCGTACGACCACGCGACTGCTCGAAGGCGATCTGCCGAAGTACCGGACGCTGTTCCCCACCGAGTTCAACTCGGTTGCGGTCATCGAGACCGCTCCGTTCGTCGAGGCCGTCAAGCGTGTGGCTCTCGTCGCCGAGCGGAACACTCCGGTGCGGCTCAGCTTCGAGCAGGGTGTGCTGATCCTGGAGGCGGGTTCCAGCGACGATGCACAGGCTGTGGAGCGGGTCGACGCGGTGCTGGAGGGTGATGACATCTCGATTGCCTTCAACCCGACCTTCCTGCTGGACGGGCTGAGCGCGATCGATTCCCCGGTCGCCCAGCTCTCGTTCACGACGTCCACCAAGCCTGCGCTGCTCAGTGGCCGTCCGGCCGTGGATGCCGAGGCGGATGACACGTACAAGTACCTGATCATGCCGGTCCGCCTTTCCGGCTGACCCGGCCATCGGTCCTGCAACGGCAGTTCCCGACGGGCACGCTCGGCGCCGAGCATGCCCGTCGCTCTGTCCCCGGCCGGGCGTAGGCTCGGCCGTGGGTACGAATCGGCACAACGCTTAAGGAATCTCTGATGGAGCTCGGTCTCGTCGGCCTCGGCAAGATGGGCGGCAACATGCGCGAGCGCATCCGCCGCGCAGGCCACACCGTCATCGGTTACGACCGCAACCCGGACGTCTCCGATGTCCACAGCCTCGAAGAGCTTGTGGGCAAGCTGAAGGGCCCCCGGGTCGTCTGGGTGATGGTGCCGGCCGGTGCTCCGACCCAGGCCACCATCGACGAGTTGGCCGGGCTCCTCTCGCCCGGTGACATCGTCGTGGACGGCGGAAACTCTCGCTGGACGGACGACGAGAAGCACGCGGTCGAGCTGGGCATCAAGGGCATCGGCTTCGTGGACTGCGGCGTCTCCGGCGGCGTCTGGGGCCTGGAGAACGGCTACGCGCTGATGTACGGCGGCGACGCCGAGAACGTGGCGAAGGTCCAGCCGGTCTTCGACGCGCTGAAGCCCGAGGGCGACTTCGGTTCCGTCCACGCGGGCAAGGTCGGCGCCGGCCACTTCGCGAAGATGGTCCACAATGGCATCGAGTACGCCATGATGCAGGCCTACGCCGAGGGCTGGGAGCTGCTGGAGAAGGTCGACTCCGTCACCGATGTGCGCGAGGTCTTCCGCTCCTGGCAGGAAGGCACGGTCATCCGTTCCTGGCTGCTCGACCTGGCGGTCAACGCGCTGGACGACGACGAGCACCTCGACAAGCTCCGTGGTTTCGCCGCCGACTCCGGTGAGGGCCGCTGGACGGTGGAGGCCGCGATCGACAACGCGGTGCCGCTGCCCGCGATCACGGCGTCGCTCTTCGCGCGTTTCGCCTCGCGGCAGGACGACTCCCCGCAGATGAAGATGATCGCCGCGCTGCGCAACCAGTTCGGTGGCCACGCGGTCGAGAACAAGAAGTAACCGCAACGAGGAGCGGGCCGGGCCAAGGCGTCGGACCCGTAACTACGGAGCACGGAGCAGGAAGCCGGGAAGGTCGGCGTACACCCATGCATGTCACGCATCTCTCGCTGGCCGACTTCCGCTCGTACGCCCGGGTCGAGGTACCACTCGATCCGGGCGTCACCGCTTTCGTGGGGGCCAACGGCCAGGGCAAGACGAATCTGGTGGAGGCCGTCGGATACCTTGCGACACTCGGCAGCCATCGGGTCTCCTCCGATGTGCCGCTGGTGCGGATGGGCGCGGACCGGGCTGTCATCCGGGCCGCCGTAACGCAGGGTGAGCGTTCGCAGCTGGTCGAGCTGGAGCTCAATCCGGGCAAGGCCAATCGGGCCCGGATCAATAGATCGTCGCAGGTCAGGCCCCGTGATGTGCTGGGAATCATACGTACGGTGCTGTTCGCGCCGGAGGATCTGGCGCTGATCAAAGGGGACCCCGGGGAGCGTCGGCGTTTTCTCGACGAGCTGATCACGGCGCGTTCGCCGCGGATGGCGGGGGTGCGTTCGGACTACGAGCGGGTGCTGAAGCAGCGCAACACCCTGCTGAAGTCAGCGGCGATGGCGCGCAGGCACGGTGGCCGGTCGATGGATCTGTCCACGCTCGATGTGTGGGACCAACATCTGGGGCGGGTGGGGGCGGAGCTGCTGGCGCAGCGGCTGGATCTGATCGCTGCGTTGCAGCCGCTGGCTGACAAGGCGTATGGGGATGTGGCGCCGGGCGGTGGGCCGGTGGCGTTGGAGTACCGGAGTTCGGTCGGTGCGGGGGTGGATTCGGCGCGTACGCGTGAGGAGCTCTACGAGCAGCTGATCGCGGCCCTGGTGGATGTGCGTAAGCAGGAGATCGAGCGGGGTGTGACGTTGGTCGGTCCGCACCGTGATGATCTGTTGCTGGGGTTGCGGGGGATGCCGGCCAAGGGGTACGCGAGCCATGGTGAGTCCTGGTCGTATGCGCTGGCCCTGAGGCTGGCTTCGTACGATTTGCTGCGAGGTGAAGGCAATGAGCCGGTGCTGGTGCTGGATGATGTCTTTGCCGAGCTGGATGCGCGTCGTCGTGAGCGGTTGGCGGAGTTGGTGGCTCCGGCCGAACAGGTGCTGGTGACGGCTGCGGTGGACGACGATGTTCCGGGTGTGCTGGCGGGGACGCGGTATGCGGTGTCCGCAGGTGAGGTGGAGCGGCTGTGAGCGGCCGTGGTGAGACGTCCGGGGCTTCTGGGGAGCGATCGCAGGAGCGGCCGGTGGAAGGGATGCAGCCGGAGCCGTCGGGTGTCGATCTGGCGCGGGTGGCGTTGCGTGCGGCCAAGGAGCAGGCGCGGGCGCGTGGTGCTGCGGCGCAGCAGAAGAAGCAGGCCAGGCGGGGTGGTGGGCTGCGTTCGGGGGCGCGGGCGGATGGGCGTGATCCGTTGCCGCTGGGTGCTGCGATCAATCGTCTGATCACTGAGCGTGGCTGGGAGACGCCTGCGGCGGTGGGCGGGGTGATGGGGCGCTGGCCGCAGATCGTCGGTGAGGATCTGGCCAATCACTGTGTGCCGTTGCGGTATGACGAGGGTCCGGACGAGCGGGTGCTGACGGTGCAGTGCGATTCAACGGCGTGGGCGACGCAGCTGCGGTTGCTGGCGCCCCAGCTGGTGGCCCGGCTGAATGCGGATCTGGGGCATGGCACGGTGCGGTTGATCAAGGTGTTGGGGCCGGGAGGGCCGCAGCGCAGGTTCGGTCCGCTGCGGGCGCCGGGCAGCACCGGTCCTGGCGATACGTACGGCTGAGGCGTCTGAGCTGGCCTTCTTCTTGTTTTCGCACGCTGTGGGGCTGTGTTGCGGATCCAGTCCCGGCCCTGTGCTGTCTTCTCGGCGGTGCTGTCCGTCGCATCCGTGTTGTGCCGGTATGTGGTGGTTGAAACCGCGCAGGGAGAGTGGGGCGTCCCTCACGGTAGCGAGAGGTTGACAGGCCGAAGCGCTCAATGCCCGCGTGAGCCTCTTGGGGGCCCTTCCTGAATATGGGGAGTCGTCAGGCGCTCATTCAGGGCGGCACATGCGTACTCAGGTACCAGCAAACCCCCATACGTGTCGGTGCTACCGGTAGACTGGTGGACAATCCCGCATCTTTCGCGGGAGTCGTCGATACAAGCCGAACGACGCAGCCGCTCCCGACTGTCCGGAGAACGGCCTGTGCTGTGCCAGAAAGGGCGCTTCGTGGCCGATTCCGGCAACCCCAACGAGAACATTCTGTCCACACCCGGTGAGAGCGGCGAGGTAACCGCCTCGGGCGAGGCATCGGCATCCGGCGAGGTCACCACCTCGTACGACGCCAGCGCGATCACCGTCCTCGAGGGCTTGGACGCCGTCCGCAAGCGACCTGGCATGTACATCGGCTCGACCGGTGAGCGAGGCCTCCACCACCTCGTACAAGAGGTGGTCGACAACTCGGTCGACGAGGCGATGGCCGGGCACGCGGACACCATCGACGTCACGATCCTCGCCGACGGCGGGGTCCGTGTGATCGACAACGGTCGCGGTATCCCGGTCGACATCGTGCCGTCGGAGAAGAAGCCGGCGGTCGAGGTCGTACTGACCGTGCTGCATGCCGGCGGTAAGTTCGGCGGCGGCGGCTATGCCGTCTCCGGCGGTCTGCACGGCGTCGGTGTCTCCGTCGTGAACGCGCTTTCGTCGCGCGTCTCCGTCGAGGTCAGACGAGACGGCTATCGCTGGACTCAGGACTACAAGCTCGGTGTGCCCACCGCTCCGCTGGCCCGTAACGAGGCCACCGACAAGTCGGGCACGACCGTCACCTTCTGGGCCGACGGGGACATCTTCGAGACGACCGAGTACTCCTTCGAGACGTTGTCGCGCCGCTTGCAGGAGATGGCCTTCCTCAACAAGGGCCTGACGATCAAGCTCACGGACGAGCGGGAGTCGGCCAAGGCGACCGCGGGCGCGGATGTTGCCGAGGTGGCCGAGGCCGCCGAGGAGCAGCAGGTCCGCACGGTCACGTATCACTACGAGGGCGGCATCGTCGACTTCGTGAAGTACCTCAACTCCCGCAAGGGCGACGTCATTCACCAGTCGGTGATCGACATCGAGGCCGAGGACAAGGAGCGTCTCCTCTCGGCCGAGATCGCGATGCAGTGGAACACGCAGTACAGCGAGGGGGTCTACTCCTTCGCGAACACGATCCACACGCACGAGGGCGGTACGCACGAGGAAGGCTTCCGCGCCGCGCTGACCACGCTGGTCAACAAGTACGCGCGCGAGAAGAAGTTGCTGCGCGAGAAGGACGACAACCTCACGGGTGACGACATCCGCGAGGGTCTGACGGCGATCCTCTCGGTGAAGCTGGGCGAGCCGCAGTTCGAGGGCCAGACGAAGACCAAGCTGGGCAACACGGAGGCGAAGACCTTTGTGCAGAAAGTGGTCCACGAGCAGCTCACGGACTGGTTCGACCGCAATCCGAACGAGGCGGCCGACATCATCCGCAAGGGGATCGCGGCGGCCACGGCCCGTGTCGCGGCCCGCAAGGCGCGTGATCTGACCCGTCGCAAGGGTCTTCTGGAGAGCGCCTCGCTCCCGGGCAAGCTGAGTGACTGCCAGTCCAACGACCCGACGAAGTGCGAGATCTTCATCGTCGAGGGTGACTCCGCCGGTGGTTCGGCGAAGTCCGGCCGTAACCCGATGTACCAGGCGATCCTGCCGATCCGCGGCAAGATCCTGAACGTCGAGAAGGCCCGGGTCGACAAGATCCTGCAGAACACCGAGGTCCAGGCGCTGATCTCGGCCTTCGGTACCGGGGTCCACGAGGACTTCGGCATCGAGAAGCTCCGCTATCACAAGATCATCTTGATGGCGGACGCCGATGTCGACGGTCAGCACATCAATACCCTGCTGCTGACGTTCCTCTTCCGCTTCCTGCGTCCGCTGGTCGAGGCCGGGCACGTATACCTTTCCCGCCCGCCGCTCTACAAGATCAAATGGGGCCGGGACGACTTCGAGTACGCGTACTCGGACCGGGAGCGCGACGCCCTGGTCGAGCTGGGCAAGCAGAACGGCAAGCGGATCAAGGAAGACTCGATCCAGCGCTTCAAGGGCCTCGGAGAGATGAACGCCGAGGAGCTGCGCGTCACCACGATGGACGTCGACCACCGGGTCCTCGGCCAGGTCACGCTGGACGACGCGGCGCAGGCCGACGACCTCTTCTCGGTGCTGATGGGCGAGGACGTCGAGGCGCGGCGCTCGTTCATCCAGCGCAACGCCAAGGACGTCCGCTTCCTCGACATCTGAGTCGGCCGTACCAGCAAGCCGCCGCTCGAAAGGACTTTGACCAGCAATGGCCGACGAGAACACCCCTGTAACACCTGAAGAGGAATCCGCCGCCGGTGTGGGCATGCGTGTCGAGCCCGTGGGGCTCGAGACGGAGATGCAGCGCTCCTACCTCGACTACGCGATGTCCGTGATCGTCTCGCGTGCGCTGCCGGACGTGCGGGACGGTCTCAAGCCCGTCCACCGCCGGGTGCTGTACGCGATGTACGACGGCGGTTACCGGCCCGAGAAGGGCTTCTACAAGTGTGCCCGTGTCGTCGGTGACGTCATGGGTACGTACCACCCGCACGGTGACTCGTCGATCTACGACGCACTGGTGCGACTGGCACAGCCGTGGTCGATGCGCATGCCGCTGGTGGACTCCAACGGCAACTTCGGTTCTCCGGGCAACGACCCGGCCGCCGCCATGCGGTACACCGAGTGCAAGATGATGCCGCTGTCCATGGAGATGGTCCGGGACATCGACGAGGAGACCGTCGACTTCCAGGACAACTACGACGGCCGCAACCAGGAACCGACGGTTCTGCCGGCGCGCTTCCCGAATCTGCTGGTCAACGGTTCCGCGGGTATCGCGGTCGGTATGGCGACCAACATTCCGCCGCACAACCTGCGTGAGGTCGCTGCCGGTGCGCAGTGGTACCTGGAGCACCCGGAGGCCTCGCAGGAGGAGCTCCTGGACGCTCTGATCGAGCGGATCAAGGGCCCGGACTTCCCGACGGGTGCGCTCGTCGTGGGCCGCAAGGGCATCGAGGAGGCGTACCGCACCGGCCGTGGCTCGATCACGATGCGTGCGGTCGTCGCGGTCGAGGAGGTCCAGAACCGGCAGTGCCTGGTCGTCACGGAGCTTCCGTACCAGACCAACCCGGACAACCTGGCGCAGAAGATCGCCGACCTGGTGAAGGACGGCAAGGTCGGTGGGATCGCGGACGTCCGTGACGAGACCTCGTCGCGTACGGGGCAGCGTCTGGTCGTCGTGCTGAAGCGGGACGCGGTCGCCAAGGTCGTTCTGAACAACCTGTACAAGCACACCGATCTGCAGACCAATTTCGGCGCCAACATGCTGGCGCTGGTCGACGGTGTGCCGCGCACCCTCTCGATCGACGCGTTCATCCGCCACTGGGTGACGCACCAGATCGAGGTCATTGTCCGGCGTACGAAGTTCCGTCTGCGTAAGGCGGAGGAGCGGGCGCACATTCTGCGTGGTCTGCTCAAGGCGCTGGACGCGATCGACGAGGTCATCGCCCTCATCCGGCGCAGCCAGACGGTCGAGGTGGCGCGTGAGGGCCTGATGGGCCTGCTGGAGATCGACGAGATCCAGGCGAACGCGATCCTGGAGATGCAGCTGCGCCGGCTGGCCGCGCTGGAGCACCAGAAGATCACGGCTGAGCACGACGAGCTCCAGGCGAAGATCAACGAGTACAACGCGATCCTGGTGTCGCCGGAGCGGCAGCGTCAGATCGTCAGCGAGGAGCTGGCGGCGATCGTCGAGAAGTTCGGCGACGACCGGCGTTCCCAGCTGGTGCCCTTCGACGGTGACATGTCCATCGAGGACCTGATCGCCGAGGAGGACATCGTCGTCACGATCTCGCGCGGCGGCTATGTGAAGCGTACGAAGACGGACGACTACCGCTCGCAGAAGCGCGGTGGCAAGGGCGTGCGCGGTACGAAGCTCAAGGAAGACGACATCGTCGACCACTTCTTCGTCTCGACGACGCACCACTGGCTGCTGTTCTTCACCAACAAGGGCCGGGTGTACCGGGCGAAGGCGTACGAGCTCCCGGACGCCGGCCGCGACGCCCGGGGTCAGCATGTCGCCAACCTGCTGGCCTTCCAGCCGGACGAGCAGATCGCCCAGATCCTGGCGATCCGTGACTACGAGGCAGCGCCTTATCTGATCCTGGCCACGAAGGGCGGTCTCGTGAAGAAGACCGCGCTGAAGGACTATGACTCGCCGCGTTCCGGTGGTGTCATCGCCATCAACCTCCGGGAGGTGGCCGATGGCGCCGAAGGCACGGCCGACGAGCTGATCGGGGCGGAGCTGGTGTCGGCCGAGGACGATCTGCTGCTCATCAGCAAGAAGGCCCAGTCGATCAGGTTCACTGCGACGGACGATGCGCTGCGCCCGATGGGCCGTGCAACTTCGGGCGTTAAGGGCATGAGCTTCCGCGAAGGGGACGAACTGCTGTCGATGAATGTTGTCCGGCCGGGTACGTTCGTGTTCACTGCCACCGATGGTGGGTACGCGAAGCGGACTCCCGTCGACGAGTACCGCGTTCAGGGTCGTGGCGGCCTGGGCATCAAGGCCGCCAAGATCGTGGAGGACAGGGGCTCGCTGGTCGGCGCGCTGGTGGTCGAGGAGACGGATGAGATCCTCGCCATCACGCTCGGCGGTGGTGTGATTCGTACGCGAGTCAATGAAGTCAGGGAGACGGGCCGTGACACCATGGGCGTCCAACTGATCAATCTGGGCAAGCGCGATGCCGTCGTCGGTATCGCTCGTAACGCCGAAGCCGGCCGCGAGGCCGAAGAGGTCGAGGGGTCCGAGGACGCCGAGGCCGCGACGGCAGAGGCTGCCGAGAGCATGGTTGAGGGCAATGTCGAAGGCACGTCGCCTTCGACTGGGGAGCACGAGGAGTAAAGCGTGAGTGGAGCCACGGGCGCCGGTTCGGCCGCTTCCGGAGCGAACGGTGCCCGTGGCCCTGCCACGGACTCCCAAGGGGGCACTGTGACGGACACGCGGGGGCCTCAGCCCCAGTACGAGGGTTACGCGACCGGGCCGTTGCCGGGTGAGCGCGAGCCCGCACCGGGGCAGGCGAGCGGGCCGTATCACCCGCCGAAGGCGTACCCCTCGCCCGAGGGCGGGACCCAGGGCGCCGACGCCGCGCAGGCGGCCCGGCGGCCGCGGACAGGGGCGCGGACCACTCCGCGTACCCGCAAGGCGCGTCTGCGGGTGGCCAAGGCCGACCCGTGGTCGGTGATGAAGGTCAGCTTCCTGCTCTCCATCGCGCTCGGCATCTGCACGGTGGTGGCGGCCGCGGTGCTGTGGATGGTCATGGACGCGATGGGCGTCTTCTCCACCGTGGGCGGCACGATCAGCGAGGCCACCGGCTCGAACGAGAACAGCGGCTTCGATCTTCAGTCGTTCCTGTCGCTGCCGCGGGTCCTCATCTTCACCTCGGTCATCGCCGTGATCGATGTGGTTCTGGCGACCGCGCTGGCGACGCTGGGCTCCTTCATCTACAACTTGTCGGCGGGCTTTGTGGGCGGCATCGAGCTCACGCTGGCCGAGGACGAGTAGGGCGCTGGGTATCGATTTTGGGACTGGCCCCGACGTGCGCTAATCTTCAGAAGTCAGCGCACAGCGCGGCGGGGCTATAGCTCAGTTGGTTAGAGCGCATCCCTGATAAGGATGAGGCCACAGGTTCAAATCCTGTTAGCCCCACAGTGATAGCAGAAGGTCCGGTATCTCTTCGGAGATACCGGACCTTCTGCGTGTGGTCGGTGCGAGGCGTTCCCGGATGTGCGTGCATGCGCAGGGGTAGGGGTCACGGGGTTACGGGCCGCGGTCATGGGGAGAGCTTCCCGGGGCTTGGTACGGCACGGATGCGTGTCCTGTCCCCGCGCCGGGAGGCGGCGTGACGGGGCTTGAGCGCATGAAGAGGCCCCCGTCCGGTGCGAACCGGCCCCGGGGGCTCTGTGTGTCAGTTGCGCGGCTCTCACGGCGGAAGGAGGGATGCGTCCCCCGCCGGGGCCCCGTGGGTGGCGCGGGCGGCGTTCCTGGTCTCCATGGCGTCCGTGGTGTCTGCGGACAGATGCCGGGTGGCGGGTGAGGAGCCGTGCGTCTCGGCGCGGATGCGCTGCTTCATCGTGGGTGGCAGCGCCCTGTCACGCGGAAGGGTCCATCGCACCGACGGGGTGGTCGTGGTTGCCGCGGTCACACCCGTGTGCTCATGGTTCGTGATGGTCGGCTCCGTGGTGCTCGACTCCGTGGCCGCCGCCGGGGCGTTCATGAGCCCCAGTGCGGCGAGGAGTGCGAAGAAGGCGGTGACGAAGGCGGTCCAGATGCTCTTGGCCTTGAAGGTGCTCATGGCCCCTCGCTTTCGGGTGGTCCGGTTTGCTTACCTTTCCGATGATGTGGATGTGGCCCGTGATTTCGCGGACCGACGGCACTGATCCGCCGATCTTCAGATGAACACCACTCGCATGGTTCAACCGGCCTTGACGGGCTTGTGCGGGGCGATCGGCGAGGCCGGGTCCTCCGGTCGGGACGATCCTCGGAGCGATCCTTGGATGATCGCTTTTCCCTGGGCGCCAGTTGGGCCGCAGGTAGGTCACCGATCGATATCGGCCGGTGTGTATAGTCGGGCGGCAGAAGTCCCCTACGTCAAGGAAAGACGAGGTCGCGCGGTGAAGAAGCTTCTCCTGGTCGCACTGGCCGCCATCGGCGGGCTCCTCGTGTACCGCCAGATCCAGGCGGATCGCGCCGAGCAGGATCTGTGGACGGAGGCGACTGACTCCGTGCCCGCAGGTTCGGGTGTGTGAGACAGAACAGCCTGATTGCGAGCCCCGGTCGCTGAGCGGCCGGGGCTTCGTGCTGTTGCGGCACCGTGACACCTGTGTTCGTGAATTCACCTAAGCAAATCAATAGGTTGCGAGAGCAAAATAGCCGGGTCTTTCGGTCGAGGGGGCGCGGCTGGAGGCACGGGACCGCCACCGTCGTACCGCAGATGCGGGGGCATGGATCGGCGGGGCGCTGCTCGCCCTGTCGGCGGGCGCGATGCCGGCCACGGCGGCGGCACCGGGCGGTGCACCCGCCACTTCGGGGGGCACCCGGACCCGGCTCGGGCAGCAGCCTGGTCATGGTGCTCGACTCGTCCGGCTCCATGGGGGACGACGACGGCACGGGGCGTATCCGGATGGAGAGCGCCCGGAAGGCCGTCGGCACCGTCGTCGACGGCCTTCCCGGCGGATACCCGACCGGGCTGCGGGTGTATGGCGCGGACCGTTCCGGAGGCTGCACGGACACCAGGCTCGTACAGCCGGTGCAGAGGCTCGACCGGGCAGCCGTGAAGCGGGCTGTGGAGGCCGTACAGCCCAAGGGTGACACTTCCATCGGGCTGTCGTTGCAGAAGGCCGCCGAGGACCTCCCGCGGCCCGCGGGCGGTGTCATCGGTACGCGCACGATCCTGCTGATCTCCGAGCCGAGGACGACTGCGGTACGCCGCGGCCCTGCGAGGTCGCCGAGCAGCTCGGCATGGAGGGGGCCGGCATCCAACGTCCAGTCCGTACACGCCGGGGGTGACTTCTACATCTCGGTGAGGCTGGGGGCGAGGGCCGCCGATATCGCGGAGAACCCGCAGATCGGTGTGGTGCTGCGGGTGTCGGTGCTCGGCGACGAGCTGGCCGGCCCCGAGCACCATGCTTCTGCCGTAGCCGAGAAGACGGACAAGAAGGGTAATTCGATCAGCGCCGAAGACAGCAGTGGTACGGGCGGGGCAGGATGGACCGGCATTGGGGCCGCTGCCGGGGCGGGCGCCGTGGTGGTGGTGATCGCTGGGCTCGTGTTCGTACGCGGGCGTCGCAGGCGGGCCACACAGACGACGAGGGGAAGCGCGTGATGAGGCAGCGCAACAGAGGCCGGGTGGCGCTGGTCGCGGTCGCGGCGATGTGCGCGGCGGTGGCGCTGCCGGGGCAGGCGTACGCGGCCGCCGAGCCCGCTGCGTACACCTTCGATCCCGGGGCGAAGAAGGTCAGTGGTGCGGAGGTCAGCACCGAGGCGTCGGCACTCACGCCCGGTTCGGTCTACAAGAGCTCGATCAAGCGCGGCGGGAAGCTCTACTACCGTCTGGACCTCGACGAGAAGACGAACGCGTACGTTTCGGCGGTGGCCGTGCCCAAGGGCGGCGGCCAGGTCGCCTACGGGGACGGCATCACGGTCAGCATCAGGGACAGCGCGGACCGGCAGTGCAGTTCGGAGGACGCACGGTTCGAGTCGGCGGAATTTCCGCGTCCGATCGCGGCGTACGCCCACCGGATCACGGAGAAGGACAGCAGCACCTGTCAGGAAGCCGGAACGTACAACGTCCTGATCGAGCGGGAGAGCAAGGCCACCTCGGCATCCGATGAGTGGGACCTGGAACTGCGGTACGAGTCGGAGCCGCAGCTGAAATCGGGCGGTTCGATGCCGACCCAGGCGCCGAAGAACTGGCCGTCCGCCTCGCCCCCGCCGCCCACCGCCGCCCCGCAGAAACGGTCGGGCGGCACCAGCTACTCCAACGCGACCAGCCTGGAAACCGGCGAGTGGCACGACAGCATCGCACCGGGACAGACCCGCTTCTACCAGGTGCCGGTGGGCTGGGGCCAACAGATCTTCGCCTCCGCCTACCTGAGCAACAACGACGCCTCGACCGAATACATCGGCAACGCGCTCGCGCTGGCCCTGGACAATCCGGCGCACGGCCATGTCGACGACGCGTCGCCGCTGTCGTACTCCGGCAAGCCCGCGTCCGTATCGCTGGATCCGCTGCCTCCGGTGGCGTACGAGAACCGTTACGACTTCAACAGCAGCGTCAGCGCCATGCGGTTCGCCGGCTGGTACTACCTGTCGGTCTCGCTCAGCCCGAAGGTCGCGAAGTCGTACGGCGACAAGGCGATTTCGCTGATTCTCAAGATCAACGTCAAGGGGAAGGCGGAAAAGTCGCCGTACACGGGGGATGCCGGCATCTTCTCGGTCACGCAGGACGACAAGGACATGGCGAGGAGCGGCCGGAGCGGCCCTGGGGCGGCCAAGAGCGACACCATGAGGACGGTCGGCGTGACCGGCATCGGCGCGGGTGTGGTGCTGGTGCTCGGGCTGGGCGTGTGGACGCTGCTGGCGCGGCGTCGCGTGGTGACCGCCCCGGCGGCCCCGATCGGTTCGAACGGTCCGGTTGCGGGAGGCCCGGCCGGGGGCGGGCAACCGCCGTACGGAGGGCCGCCGCAGACCTGGTAGCCGGGGTCGGAGCCGCTGCCGCGTACGGCTGGGGCTCCGGCCGTACGTGCTCAGCTCTGGGTCAGAGCCCAGATGCCCACGGCGAAACAGACCAGTGCCACCAGCAGGACCGGGACCGCCACCTTCGGGGGCGGTCCCGGACGCCTCTGCGGTGCGTGCGCGGAAACAGCGGCCGAGAGGTGCGGGGGAACCCCTGCTCCGGGAGCGGGAACCTGCGGCTGCCCGGCGGTGTACGCACGGGTGAGAGCCGGTTCGTGCTGCACCGCGGCTGTGGGGGCCTGTGAAGGATCCGGCACGGGCGTGGGGAAGGGGGCAGCCGTGTGCGCCGGGATCGGTGTGGGAGGCGTGGCCGGCTGCGCCGGAGGGGGCAGCGGTGTGGGCTGCTGCGGAGGTGGCGGGAGGTGGAAGCTGCCCGTTTCCGACATCGGGACCGGCGGCTGGGCGTAGGGCTGCTGTACGGGCTGCTTGGCTGCCTGGTCCGTTTGTGCGGGCTGTGCGGGCTGTGCTTCCTGGACGGCGGTCCGGGGGGTCGTGATCGGTCCGGCGGGGTCGAAGCCGACGGGCAGCGGCCCGATTTGGTCGAAGACCTCCACCGGCTCGTCGTCGGCGGCGGGCTCGGGCAGCATGTCGACCGCGGCCGTCAGCGCCTTGCGCGCGCCCGTGGCCGTACGGAATCGGGCCTGGGGATCCGGCTGCAGCAGCCCCGCGAGGACCTGCCACAGCGGCTCGGGAATCCCCTCCGGGGCGCCGGGAGTGCCGTGCGAGGCGAAGTGCTCGACGAGGGCCTGTGCGTCCGGCTTCTTCCCCTGCAGCAGATACAGCGCGACCAGTCCGACGGCGAAGAGGTCCGCGGGGAAATCGGGTTCCGCGCCCATCATCTGCTCGGGCGCGAAGTAACCGGGCGTTCCCACCACGTAGTTGGTCTCGGTGAGCCGCGGCTCGCCCTTGCGCATGGAGATACCGAAGTCGGACAGCCGCAGATGCGGCCGTCCGGTTCCGGTCGCCTCCATCAGGATGTTGGCGGGTTTGATGTCCCGGTGCACGACGCCCTCCGCATGCACCGTCGACAGTCCGGACAGCAGTTGGTCGAGCAGCGTGCAGACGAAACGAGGGGGCAGCGGTCCGTAGTCGCCGATGACATGCGCCAGCGAACCGCCGCTCACCAGATCCATGGTGAACAGGACCTTGTCGTCGTCCGCGGCCCAGCTGGCCGGGGCGAGCACATGCGGATGCTCGATCCGCAGCGCCTGCTCGCGGACGAAGCGCAGCAGCGTGTGTGCGTCGCTCTGCTGGAGGACCTTGGCCGCCACATAACGGCGGCGCCGGTGGTCCCAGGCGCGCCAGACGGCGCCGACCCCACCACGTCCGATCGGATCGATCAGTTCGTACCGACCGGCGAAGACCTCACCCATTGCGCTGCGCCCGCTCCCAGTTCCTTCTTCGGCTCGTGCCCGGTTCTTGGGGGTAGTGCCCTAGGGCATGAAAGGACAGGCCCTAGATCTGGTGTCCCTCGTAGTGCGCCACCGCGTCCGCGGTGCGCCCTGCGCCGTACACCTTGAGGAACTCTGCCAGTTCCGGGTGGGTCGGGGCGAGGGAGTCGGCGGCATCGATGATGTCACCCGCGGCCGCGACCGACCGCAGCAGCGACTGGATCTCACGCACCACGCGCCGGACGGTCGGGGCGGCGCCGGTGTTGGAGGTCTGGCTGGTGCCGGTGAGGACGGAGCCGCCCTGAGACTTCTTGATCTCTTCCATGCGTTCGGTGGCCTCTCCCGCGCTGACGCTGCCGTCGGCGACCTGACCGGCCAGTTCCTGGAGAGCCTGGACACGCTGGACGACCGCGGGGTTGCCGATCTTCGCCCGCTGGCCGCTCATCAGCTGGGAGAGCATGGGGGCGGACAGCCCGAGGACCGCGGCGAGCCGGGCCTGGTTCAGGCCGAGATCATCGATCAGCCGGCGGAAGAGCGCCCCGAGAGGCTCTCCGTACCAGCTGCGCTGAAGCTCCCTGGCTCTTGCTGTTGCCTCTTGCTGAGCTGCGTCCATGGCGTCTCCCCTTCGCTGCGGCTTCGCTGCTGCGAACCTCGTCGAGCATCTTACGGAGAGTGGTTGCCGACCGGGAGTCCCCATCTTTTTGCAGGATTCCGGGGTGTACCCGGTACTCTGGTCTGCGGCGGTCGCCGAGACGCTGAAGTGTCCGGTGCTGTCCGCTTTTCGGGGCCTTAGCTCAGTTGGTAGAGCGCTGCCTTTGCAAGGCAGATGTCAGGAGTTCGAATCTCCTAGGCTCCACAGATGACAGAACGGGCGCCGGAAGACCTCAGGTCTTCCGGCGCTCGTTCGTCGTGAGGGGGCTGTTCAGCGGCGGTCGTCGAGATCGGTGCCGTCCACACCTTCCGGGCCGTCCGTCCCCTTGGTCTCCGTCTCGGCCTGCTTGGCCTGGTCCTCCGGGGCGAGGGAGCTCGGACCGCTGCCGTCGACCGAGGACAGGGGTGCGCGGTCGGAGACCTCCGTGGGAGCGGGCGGTTCGACCAGCCAGTCCGGGTTGGCCTGCTTGTCCCACCACCTCCAGGCGGCGTAGGCGGCGCCCGCCACGGCGGCGACCACGACGACCCCCTTGAACAGCCGTCCGGCCTTCGCCCGCCGCTCGTGCTTTCTGGCCAGCTGCTTGATCTCCTTCGCCGTGACCTGACTGCGCAGCGCGGCCAGCGCGGCGGCGCTGCGGGCCGAGGCCTCCTCGGCCATGGGCTGGGCGACGGCCATCGCGTGCTCGACGCGCGGCACGGTGTAGTCAGCGGCGGTACGGGCGGCCCGGCGGGTGCGGAGCGCGGCGCGCTGGGCGGCCTCGTCGACCTTGGGGGGTACATGAGCACGGGCCAGTTCGATACGTGGTGCGAGATGCGCGTCATATTGGACGCGGGCCTGCTGGGCTGCCTTCGACACCTTCGGCGCGAGCCGCGTGCGGGCCTCGCACGCGAGATGTGCGGCCTGGTCCTTGGCCGTGTCGGCGTAGGGCGCCACCACTTCCGCGGCGTGCTGCATGCTGTCCTTCGCCGAGTCGGTTGCGGCGCGCACGCTGTCGATGCGGGTCACGGGATCCTCCTCCTTGGTGGCGGGTAGATACTCCGCCTTTCCGCCCATTTCGAGATCATGCCTGCCGGAGGCCTGTATGGCATGCGGGGCAGGCATCCGGGTTATTCAGATCATTGGAGATGTCTTCGGGCAATTCGGTGCAAGGGGAGCTTGCCGACGACAATGCCACGGTTCGGTTCAGCCCGCGCCGGTTCGTCACGCGCTTGGCCGCATTTGTTCCCGCGGGGAGCGGCACGTAAGGGTTTCCGGGAAGTCGCAGGCGAGCGGGGTGAAGGCGGCCTCGGCGCACGGGGTGCGGAATCGGGCAAGAAGGTGAGTGAAGGCGTTGGTGGTGGCGGCCGAGCGCCGGAGGGACGGTCCGTGCGAGGATCGGTGAACGTCACTGAAGACTTAACGTCACTGAAGACTTACGGAAGGCAGATCGTGGCTGAGCAGCTTTACGCCACCTTGAAGACCAATCAGGGCGACATCGAGATCCGGCTTCTGCCGAACCACGCGCCAAAGACGGTCAAGAACTTCGTCGAGCTCGCCAAGGGTGAGCGTGAGTGGACGCATCCTGAGACCGGCAAGAAGTCCATGGACAGGCTGTACGACGGTACCGTCTTCCACCGCGTCATCAGCGGCTTCATGATCCAGGGCGGCGACCCGCTGGGCAACGGCACCGGTGGCCCGGGGTACGAGTTCGGTGACGAGTTCCACCCCGACCTCAGCTTCAACAAGCCGTACTTGCTGGCCATGGCCAACGCCGGCCCGGGCACCAACGGCTCGCAGTTCTTCGTGACCGTTTCGCCGACAGCCTGGCTGACCGGCAAGCACACCATCTTCGGTGAGGTAGTCGACCCCGCCAGCAAGAAGGTCGTGGACGCCATCGCGGCCACCAAGACCAACACCCGGACCGACCGTCCGCTGCAGGACGTCGTGATCGAGTCGGTCGTCATCGAGAACAAATGATCGCCGGTAGTGAACAAATGATCACGCTCTGATTGTCCTTTCGGGGAACCAATCGCCCTGCTCGTCCGTACTTGTTACATAGCGGACGAGCAGGGCTGCGTTGTGCGTGCTGCCGCCACGACGAGCACCGAGGGGACCGGGAAGTGATGGGACCGATGGACCAGCAGCCGCCGGGGGACCAGGATCGGTCCGCCGCCACGGACGGCTCGCTCAGCTGCTACCGCCACCCCGGTCGTGGGACGCACATCCGCTGCACCCGCTGTGACCGCCCGATCTGCCCCGACTGCATGGTCAACGCCTCGGTCGGCTTCCAGTGCCCGGACTGTGTCCGCCAGGGATCCGGTACGGGGCACGGCCCGGCCGCCGGCCGGCCGCGCACCGTCGCCGGCGGCACCATCACGGCCGATCCCCGGCTCGTCACCAAGATCCTTCTCGGTATCAATGTCGCCGTGTACATCGCCGTGCTGGCGAAGGGCGCGGTGGTCGACGAGCTGATGCTGCTCGGCCGCGCCACGACCCAGCTCGGCGGTCCGCTGGAAGGCGTCGCCGAGGGCCAGTGGTACCGGCTGGTGACGTCGATGTTCCTGCATCAGGAGATCTGGCACATCATGTTCAACATGCTGGGGCTGTGGTGGCTCGGCGGGCCGCTGGAGGCGGCACTCGGCCGTGCCCGCTATCTCATGCTCTACATGCTTTCCGGCCTGGCGGGCGGTGCCCTCACCTACTGGCTCTCAGCCCCCGTACAGGGCTCGCTCGGAGCCTCCGGAGCGATCTTCGGCCTGCTGGGTGCCACCGCCGTGCTCATGCGACGGCTCAACTACGACATGCGCCCGGTCTTCGCGCTTCTCGCGGTGAACCTGGTCATCACCTTCAACCCCTGGGGCGGAATCGCCTGGCAGGCACATGTCGGTGGTCTGATCGCGGGCACGCTGATCGCCATCGGTATGGTGCACGCACCCCGCGAGCGGCGCGCGCTGGTGCAGTACGGCACCTGCGCCCTGGTCCTGGTGGCCGTGGTCGGCATCGTCATCGCCAGAACAGCCGCGCTGACCTGAGCGGACGACCGTTCCCAGGGCGTTTCCCGGGTCTTCCCCCAGTCAGTTGTCCACAGCGCGTGCCGGATCTTGTGCATTCCGTGGGAACAACTGTGCCCCTTGTCGCTGAGCTGGGTTTTTCCAGCAGAGACAAGGGGCGTGCCAGCCCTCGATGAGGGAGGTCGCAGTCACATCGGCGTCAACAGCCAGGGAGTTATCCACAGATCGTCTGACCTTTTCCCCCGCCTGTGGATAACGCTGTGGGTAACTCGGGGCAAGGGTTGCAGGACCGGGCCCGCTGTGGGATCAGGTGCCCCGCGGTACTACTTCCACTGCGTGGAGACGCCGAAGCCGCCGGCGATGAAGCCGAAGCCGACGACGATGTTCCAGTTCCCCAGCGACTTGATCGGCAGATCGCCGTCGGTCACATAGAAAACGACGATCCAGGCCAGACCGATCAGGAAGAGCGCCAGCATCACCGGCGCCACCCAGCTGCGGCTGGTCAGCTTTATGTTGGTTGCCTGCTTCGCCGGAGGAGGCGTGAAGTCGGCCTTCTTGCGGATACGTGACTTCGGCACGAGGAACTCTCCTGTCGATGCGCTGCGTGACCGCGCAGGGAACTGTGGCTGGCGCCAGGGCAGGGCGCGAGGGGGAATGCTGCCTCCCCCGGGCGTCCGTTAGCGTAGTGCTTCCGTGGCGCCGAAGGAGATAAGGGTACGTTGAGCAATTCTGCCGACTCCCCCCAAGGACCGGTCCGGCGTACCTTCAGGCACCCGGTCCGGGTGCTCACCGCTGCCGTCTTCGCCCTCGCCGGACTGATCTTCGTCACCAGCGCCAACACGGCCAAGGGCACCAATATCCGCACCGACTCCTCGCTGCTCAAGCTCTCCGACCTCATCCAGCAGCGCAGCGGCAAGAACGCACAGCTGGACGAGACCAACGCATCCGTGCGCGAGGACATCGACGCCCTCGTCCGGCGCGACGACGGCAGCACCAAGGCGGAGGACGCCCGGCTCAAGGAGCTGGAGCGGGCCGCGGGCACGACAAAGCTCTCCGGCCGGTCCGTGGCTGTCACGCTCGACGACGCCCCGCCCAACGCCACCGCCAACCCCGGCTACCCCGACCCGCAACCCAATGACCTGGTCATTCACCAGCAGGACCTGCAGGCGGTCGTCAACGCCCTCTGGCAGGGTGGCGCCCAGGGCATCCAGGTCATGGACCAGCGGCTGATCTCCACCAGCGCGGTGCGCTGCGTCGGCAACACACTGATCCTCCAGGGCCGGGTCTACTCCCCGCCGTACAAGATCACCGCTGTGGGTGACCCGGCCAAGCTCAAGCAGGCAATCGACAACTCCCCGGCGATCAGCAACTACCTGCTGTATGTGAAGGCGTACGGGCTCGGCTGGAAAGTCGACGAGCGCGAGGCGGTGACTCTTCCCGGCTACTCGGGCACAGTGGATCTCCACTATGCGGAGCCGGTGAAGTAGCGAGCAGCTGTGGGGAGGCCGACGAGGTGTCGGTGCGACTGATCGTGAGGACGTTCAGCGAACTCTGCATCACCATCGGCGCCCTGATCGTGCTCTTTGTGGTGTATGTGCTGATCTGGACCGGGGTGAAGGCTGCCGGCGCGACCGAGGGACAGATCGACACCCTGCGCGACCAGTGGGCGCAGGGAACGGTGTCCGCACCCGCGCCGCACACATCCCCGACGCAGTCGGCGCCCACCGCCCCCGTGGCGTACCGGGACGGCAAGCCGTTCGCGATGCTGTACATACCCCGCTTCGGCAAGGGCTGGGAGTGGCCCGTCCTGGAGAACACCGAGGTCAGGACCTTGCGGAAAGGGCTCGGCCACTACACCGGGACCGCCCGCCTCGGCGCGAGGGGCAATTTCGCGGTGGCCGGACACCGTCGCACATACGGGGATCCGTTCAAGGACTTCCCGAAGCTGCGCCCGGGAGACGCGGTGGTGCTGACGGACGGGACGACGTGGTTCACGTACCGCATCGACAAGAAGCCCCTCCGGACGGTGCCGAGCGACATCGGGGTCATCGACCCCGTCCCCCGCAAGTCCGGCTTCGACGGGCCCGGCCGGTATCTCACACTGACCACCTGCGAACCCGAATGGGGCAGCAGCCACCGGCTGATCGCCTGGGCGCACCTCGACGCGACCCAGCCCGTGACCGACGGCAAGCCGACGGCTTTCCACAGCTGACCCACGCTCCTGCCCCGGCCCTCTAGTCTGGTCCCGTACCGAATGGAGGGACAGCATGTACGGCTGGATCTGGCGGCATCTGCCGGGCAACGCATGGGTGCGTGCGCTCATCTCGCTCGTGCTGGCGCTGGCTGTCGTCTACGCGCTTTTCCAGTATGTCTTCCCATGGGCGGAGCCACTGCTTCCGTTCGGCGACGTGACGGTCGACGGCTCAACCGGATCGGGGGCCGGCCAGTGAGTGCCCGCATCCTTGTCGTGGACAACTACGACAGCTTTGTTTTCAACCTCGTCCAGTACCTCTACCAGCTCGGCGCCGAGTGTGAAGTGCTGCGCAACGACGAGGTGACCACGGCACACGCCCAGGACGGCTTCGACGGCGTGTTGCTGTCACCCGGCCCCGGCACCCCGGAGCAGGCAGGTGTCTGCGTCGAGATGGTGCGCCACTGCGCGGCCACGGGCGTTCCGGTCTTCGGGGTCTGCCTCGGGATGCAGTCGATGGCGGTGGCGTACGGCGGTGTGGTGGACCGCGCCCCCGAGCTGCTGCACGGCAAGACCTCGCTGGTGACCCACGAGGGCACCGGGGTCTTCACCGGTCTGCCATCCCCCTTCACCGCGACCCGCTACCACTCGCTCGCCGCCGAACCCGACACGGTTCCACCGGAGCTGGAGGTGACCGCACGCACCGCCGACGGCATCATCATGGGGCTGCGCCACCGCGAACTGGCGGTGGAGGGCGTGCAGTTCCACCCGGAGTCGGTGCTGACCGAGCACGGCCATCTGATGCTGGCCAACTGGCTGGCACAGTGCGGCGACACAGGGGCCGTCGCGAGGTCGGCGGGGCTCGCGCCGGTGGTGGGCAAGGCCGTCGCGTGACCGCACTCCGCCCCGAACACGACGCCGGACAGGACGGCCCGTACGAGCAAGGAGCGTACGAGGCCGCAGGCGCGTTCGAGGCGGCGGTCGACCAGCTGGCGGATCCGCTGAGTGATCCGCTGCCGGGGCAGAGTGCCTCGCCTTGGTTCCGGGCGGGCGACATCCTGTCGGAGGAGCCGGGGGCGGGGCAGGAGCAGGGGCGGGGGCTGCACCGGGCGCCGGATCAGCCTCCGCAGCCGCCACAAGGGGCGCAGAAGCCCGAGGAGACTCCGCGGGAGTGGTACGACCCCGAGGGGTTCGAACGGGACTGGTACGGGCAGCAGACGCCCGCGCCGACGCCCTTGCCGACGTACCGGGCGCAACCCGTTACCCGTCCCTTCCCGCTCGATGACGAGACGGTCGGTCTGCGGTCGGCGGACACTCGGCGCCCGGTCGACCAGGCGGTGACGACCCAGCAGCCGAATTCGGAGCCGGAGCCGGGGGCGGGGCTGGGTTCGGGGTCGGCGAGCGATGCGGAGAGCTTTGCGGACCCGGGCACGGAGCCCGAGAAGACCGATCCGGAACACCGCACCGGAGGCCGCGCCGAGCGCCGACACGCTGCCAAGAGGCGCGGCCGTCGACGTACCGGACCTCAGCCGGAGATAACGGCGTCAGCCGCGGCGCCGGCTGCGAAGCCGATGTCACGCGTCGAGGCACGGCGTGCGGCGCGTGCGGCCAAGGACAGCCCGGCCGTTGTCGCCAGCAGGGTCGTCGGGGAGCTGTTCATCACCCTCGGCGTGCTGATGCTGCTGTTCGTCACGTACCAGCTGTGGTGGACGAATGTGCGCGCCGACCAGTACGCCGGCAAGGAGACGCACAAGATCCAGGACAACTGGTCGAAGGGCGACCGTAATCCCGGTGTGTTCGAAGCGGGGCAGGGATTCGCCATCATCCACATCCCCAAACTGGACGTGGTCGCTCCGGTCGCCGAGGGCATCAGCAAGGAGAAGGTCCTCGACCGAGGCATGGTCGGCCACTACGGCGAGGGCACGCTCCGCACCGCGATGCCGTCGGCCAAGCAGGGCAACTTCGCGCTGGCGGGCCACCGCAACACGCACGGCGAACCTTTCCGCTACATCAACCGGCTGCGCCCCGGTGACCTGATCGTGGTCGAGACGCAGGATACGTACTACACCTACGAGGCGACGAGGACCCTTCCGCAGACATCGCCGTCCAATGTCTCGGTGATCGGCCCGGTGCCGCCCGGTTCGGGGTTCACCGGGCCGGGTCGGTACATCACTCTGACGACCTGTACGCCGGAATTCACAAGTACGTACCGTTTGATCGTCTGGGGCAAGATGGTCGATGAACGCCCGCGCAGCAAGGGGAAGCCCGACGCGCTCGTCGGCTGAAACATCATCACGACAGGGACGGGTGCGGTGACAGGGACGACCGAGCACGAAGAGCGAATCGGTGAGTCTGCGCCCCCGTCGCGGCGCAGCGGCCGCCATCTTGTCGCGACCGCGATCAGTGTTTTCGGCGAACTGCTGATCACGGCAGGCCTGGTACTGGGACTCTTCGTCGTCTACTCCCTCTGGTGGACAAATGTGCTCGCCGATCGCGAGGCCACCAAACAGGGCCATACCGTCCGCGACCGCTGGGCAGGCGGACCGGGCGCGCTGGACACCAAGGACGGCATCGGCTTCCTGCACGTCCCGTCGATGAAGAACGGCGAGGTGCTGGTCAAGAAGGGCACCGACACCGAGAACCTCAACGACGGCATCGCGGGCTACTACACGGACCCGGTGAAGTCGGCTCTCCCCTCGGACAAGAAGGGCAACTTCACCTTGGCGGCACACCGCGACGGGCACGGTGCCAAGTTCCACAACATCGACAAGGTGAAGACGGGGGACGCGGTCGTCTTCGAGACCAAGGACACCTGGTACGTCTACAAGGTCTTCAAGGAGCTTCCCGAGACGTCGAAGTACAACGTCGATGTGCTGCAGGCGGTACCGAAGGGATCGGGCGCGAAGAAGCCCGGCCGCTACATCACGTTGACGACCTGCACGCCGGTCTACACGTCGAAGTACCGCTACATCGTGTGGGGCGAGCTGGTGCGTACGGAGAAGGTGGACAAGGACCGTACGAAGCCGGCGGAGCTGCGACAGCCATAGATTGAGCCGGGCCCGAAGCCGCAACCAACCCTTGCGACTTCGGGCCTTCTGCTTCCCGGCTCACTTGAGCACCTGCAGCCTCGCGCCCGTGCTCCAGGCCTCCAGCAGGCCGCGGTGCATGGCAGTGACGCCAAAAAGGGCCCCGGTCACCGTTGCGGTGCCGGGGCCCGATGGGGGTGCGATTCGGTCAGCGTCGTGAGCCGGACGGGCCGCCGAAGATGTTGCCGTTTCCGTTGCCGCCCACCGTCGTGAGTGTGATGGGAGTGTTCGCCGGATCCACCTGGGTACCTGGCTGAGGGTCGATGCCGGAGACGATGGCGTTGTCGTCCGGGGAACTGCCGTTCGCGAACTGGATATTCGTGAAGCCGGCCTGGGCCAGCATCTGCTTGGCCTCGGAGACGGTTTTGGTCCTGACTTCGGGAACCGCGACCTGCGCCGGCTGCTGCGGACCCTTCGAGACCGTCAGCACGATCTGGGCGGTCAGTGGCTGCATCGAGTTGGCGGGCGGAGTCTGGTTGGTCACCTGGTTCGCGGGCTTGTCCGAATCTTCATCGGTCCTGGAGATGTTGGTGAAGCCCACGCCCTTGAGCTGAGCCACCGCGGCGTCGTAGTCCCGTTCGACCACGGGCGGCACCTTCTGGGTGGCCTGCTTGGCGACCGTGATCGTGACCTCGGAGTTCTTCTCGGCCTTCGTGTTGCCCTCGGGGTCCTGCTTGATGACCGTACCCGCGGTCTTTTCGGATTCGACCGCGGTGACGTTCACCGTGAAGCCCTTGTCCTCAAGGTACTTGCGGGCGCTCTCCTCGGACTTCTCCGTGACGTCCGGGACCTCGACCTTCGGCGCACCGGTGGAGACGACGACCTCGACAATCTCCTTCTGCGCCATCTTGCCGCCGACGGTCGGGCTCTGGCTGCAGATCTTGCCCTTGGGCTGGTCCTCGCAGGGTTCGCGCGAGCCGACCTTGAGCGTGACGGAGGCGGTTTCCGCGCGTCGCTGTGCTTCCTGCACGGTCGAGCCGACCATGTTCGGCACATCGACCTTGCCGCTGCCGCTGTTGGTTTCGCCGAACACCGACCGGCCGATCAGGATCGCGCCGATGAGTACCAGGATGCCCGCGACGATCAGCAGGATCGTCGAGGTGTTGCTCTTCTTCTGGAGGCGGCGGTCCGGCCGGTCGTCGTAGCCGTAGCCGCCGTCGTCCGGGTTGACCGGGGGCAGCATGGACGTGGGCGCGCCGTTCTGGTCCGCGGCGTGCAGAGCGGTGGTGGGCTGGTCGTTGCCGTATCCGTCGTAGCCGCCGTAACCGGGCGCACCCATCGCCGCGGTGGCGGCGACCGGCTGGCCATCGAGGCAGGCCTCGATGTCGGCCCGCATCTCGTCGGCCGACTGGTAGCGGTAGTCGGGGTCCTTGACCAGGGCCTTCAACACGATCGCGTCCATCGCGGGCGTGATCTCGGGGTCGAAGTTGCTGGGCTTCTGCGGCTCTTCCCGTACGTGCTGGTAGGCGACCGCGACGGGTGAGTCCCCGATGAACGGCGGCCGGACCGTCAGCAGCTCGTAGAGCAGGCAGCCGGTCGAGTACAGGTCGGAGCGGGCGTCGACCTGCTCGCCCTTGGCCTGCTCCGGGGAGAGGTACTGGGCGGTGCCGATGACGGCCGAGGTCTGGGTCATCGTCATGCCGGAGTCGCCCATGGCGCGGGCGATGCCGAAGTCCATGACCTTGACCTGGCCGGTGCGCGTCAGCATCACGTTCGCCGGCTTGATGTCGCGGTGGACGATGCCTGCGCGGTGCGAGTACTCCAGCGCCTGGAGGATGCCCACGGTCATCTCCAGGGTGCGCTCGGGCAGCAGCTTGCGGCCGGAGTGCAGAAGTTCCCTGAGCGTCGACCCGTCGACGTACTCCATCACGATGTACGGGATGGAGACCCCGTCGACGTAATCCTCACCGGTGTCGTAGACAGCGACGATCGCCGGGTGATTGAGCGAGGCGGCGGACTGGGCCTCACGGCGGAACCGGGCCTGGAAGGACGGGTCGCGGGCCAGATCGGCCCGCAGCGTCTTCACAGCTACGGTGCGGCCGAGCCGGGTGTCGTGTGCGAGGTAGACCTCGGCCATGCCACCACGGCCGAGCACCGAGCCCAGCTCGTACCGGCCGCCGAGGCGACGCGGCTCTTCCATAACTGTTCCAGCCCTCTCCGTCAGTCCCGACCGCACCGGTGTGCGGTCCGGCGGTGTGCTGCTCGCGCATACGCTACCGGCCGCGCACTACCTGATCGGCCTGGAGTCCGGACCTGATATCTGACCGGTATCCCAATGTGCAGGTATGACACCCGATGTGATGGGCATCACTTCTTGCTGTCGATGACCGCCTTCATTACAGCCTTTGCGATGGGGGCGGCCAGACCGCCGCCGGAGATGTCGTCCCGGTTGGCCTGGCCGTCCTCGACAACGACGGCGACGGCGACCGGGGAGCCTTTGTCGGTCTTGGCGTAGGAGATGAACCAGGCGTAGGGCTTCTCGCTGTTGTTCAGACCGTGCTGCGCGGTACCGGTCTTGCCACCGACAGTGACGCCGTCGATGAGGGCCTTGGTTCCCGTGCCGCTCTGGACCACGGTTTCCATCATCTGCTGGAGCTTCTGTGCGTTCTCACCCGAGAGGGGCTGGCTGAGCTGCTCCTTCTTGTGGGTGTAGATCACGTCCAGGTTGGGGGCCTGACGGTCGGCGATCATGTACGGCTGCATCAGCTTGCCGTCGTTGGCGACCGCGGCGGCGACCATCGCCATCTGCAGCGGGGTGGCGCGGTTGGACGCCTGGCCGATGCCGGCCATGGCGTTCTGCGGACGGTTGTCCTTGGGGTAGACGCTGGCGTCAGCTCGTACCGGGGTGAAGACGTCCTTGTTGAAGCCGAACTTGTTGGCCTGGTCGATCATCTTCTGGTTGCCGAGGTCATCGCTGATCTTGCCGAAGACGGTGTTGCACGACAACCGCAGCGCCTCCCGGAGCGAGGCGTTCTCGCACGGGATGTTGCCCTCGTTCTCCAGGTTGCCGGTGGTCAGCGGGAGCCGGTAGGGCAACGGCGACTTGGTGTGCTCGTCGATGCTGGTGTACAGCCCGTTCTCCAGCGCGGCCGCGGCGGTGACGACCTTGAAGGTCGAGCCCGGCGGGTAGGTCTCGCGCAATGCCCGGTTGAGCATCGGCTTGTCCTTGTCCGTCGAGAGCTTCTTCCAGGCCTTGGAGTCGGCGTCGGAGTTGCCCGCGAAGGTCGAGGGGTCGTACGAAGGGGTGCTGACGAGGGCCAGGATGGCGCCGGTCTGTGGGTCGAGCGCGGCGACGGCGCCCTTCTTGTTGCCGAGCCCCTGGAAGGCGGCCTTCTGGGCAGCGGCGTTGAGGGTGGTGACGACGTTGCCGCCCTGCTTCTTCTCGCCTGTGAACATCGACAGGGTCCGGTCGAAGAAGAGCCGGTCGTCGTTGCCGGTGAGGATGCCGTCCTCGAGCTTCTCAAGGAAGTTGGCGTCGAACGCCTGCGAGGAATACCCGGTGACGGGCGCCCACATCGGGCCGTTCTTCCA
This sequence comes from Streptomyces sp. NPDC002785, assembly GCF_040295565.1. Classification (NCBI taxonomy): domain Bacteria; kingdom Bacillati; phylum Actinomycetota; class Actinomycetes; order Kitasatosporales; family Streptomycetaceae; genus Streptomyces; species Streptomyces sp. NPDC002785. Next base: position 48,863 of record NZ_JBEOVN010000001.1, read on the forward strand.
GACGCGCTTGTACTTGAAGTCGCCGACCTTGGTCTCGACCGAGCCGGTCACGGGGACGCCGCCGTCGACGATGATGTTGCCGCGCTCGTGCGCGTACCGCTCGATGCGCACGCGGCGGTTCTCGTCGCGGCTGTTCAGCTCGTCGGCGCGGACGTACTGCAGGTAGTTGGTCCGCACGAGCAGACCCAGGATGAGGACGCCGCAGAAGACCGCGATCCGGCGAAGGGGCTTGTTCACGGTCGGACCACCTGGGTCATCTCGGCGTCGGAGGACGGGGCGGGGGCCGGGGCCGGGCGACGGGCGGTGTCGCTGATCCGGATCAGAATGGCGATCAGCGCCCAGTTGGCCAGCACGGACGAACCACCGTACGCGAGGAACGGCATGGTCATACCGCTGAGCGGGATGAGCCCCATGACACCGCCGGCGACCACGAAGACCTGGATGGCGAAGGCCCCCGACAGCCCGATGGCGAGCAGCTTGCCGAAGGGGTCACGGGCGGCCAGCGCCGTACGGACGCCCCGCTCGACGATCAGGCCGTAGATCAGCAGGACGGCCATCATTCCGGCCAGACCCAGCTCCTCGCCGACGGTGGAGAGGATGAAGTCGGCGTTGGCGGCGAACATGATCAGGTCCGAGTGGCCCTGGCCCAGTCCGGTACCGAGCGTTCCACCGGAACCGAAGGACATCAGCGACTGGGCGATCTGATCGCTCTGCGCCATCGTTGCCTTGGCGAAAGGGTCGAGCCAGGCGTTCACCCGGGACTGCACGTGCGGCTCGAAGGATGCCACGCCCACCGCGCCCACCGCGGACATCAGCAGACCGAAGACGATCCAGCTGGTCCGCTCGGTGGCGACGTACAGCATCACCACGAAGAGGCCGAAGAACAGCAGTGAGGTGCCGAGGTCGGTCTCGAAGATCAGGATCAGGATCGACAGGGCCCAGATGGTGATGATCGGTCCGAGGTCGCGTCCGCGTGGTAGGTACAGACCCATGAAGCGGCGGCTGGCCAGCGCCAGCGCGTCACGTTTCACCATGAGATAGCCGGAGAAGAACACCGCGATCAGAATCTTGGCGAACTCTCCCGGCTGGATGGTGAACGGGCCGAGGCTGATCCAGATCTTCGCGCCGTTCACCGGGGGGAAGAACATCGGCAGGATCAGCAGGACCAGCGCCACAGCCATCGAGATGTAGGTGTAGCGCTGAAGGATGCGGTGATCCTTGAGGATCACCAGCACGGCGACGAAGAAGGCGACGCCGATCGCCGAGTACAGCAGCTGCTTCGGGGCGTCGGGGCTGTAGGAGCCGTACAGAGTCTCCGCACGCTGGATCAGCCTCGGCGACTGGTCCAGCCGCCAGATCAGCACCAGCCCCAGGCCGTTGAGCAAGGTGGCGAGCGGCAGCAGTAGCGGGTCCGCGTATGGGGCGAACTTGCGTACCACGAGGTGGGCGACGCCGCCGAGCAGGATGAGTCCGCCTCCGTATCCGAACATGCCGGACGGGAGCTTGCCGTCCATGGCGAGTCCGACATTGGCGTAGGCGAACACCGAGATGGCGATAGCGAAGACCATCATCATCAGTTCGGTGTTGCGACGGCTCGGTGCGTCGATCGCGCCGATCGTGGTCGTGTTGGTGACAACGCTCATGGTGCTGAAGGCTCCCTACGGCTTTACTGCTTACCGCACTGCGGGACCAGCTTTTTCTCTTCCTCCGAGAGGCTGGGACCAGGAGTGGGAGTCGCTGCGGTCGGCTTGGTCTTGGCGGCACCGGAAGTCTCGGACGTCTTGCTGACGTCCGAGCCCGTACCACTGGCTTGGCCCTCGTCGGAGCGGGCTTTCTCGGCCGCGCGTCGCTGGGCGTCCTTCTTGCAGGCGGATGCCTGGACAGCGAGTTCGCCGATCTTTTCGCGTGCGGCGGGGAGGTTGCCCTCGGCGATGGTCGCCTCGACCTGCTTGCGCTGGTAGGGCGGGAGGTACTTGAGTTCGATCTCGGGGTGGTCCTTCTCGACCTTCGAGAGCGAGACCCAGGCCAGGTCCTGGCTGATGCCACGGAACAGCGCGACATGTTCGTTTTTCGCGCCGACGTAGAACTGGTTCTGGGTCCAGCGGTAGCCGCCGTAGAGACCGCCGCCGATGACAGCAAGCGCGAGCACTACGTAGAAAGACCTCTTGAGCCACTTACGGCCGCCGCCGGGTTTGATGAAGTCGTCGTCGGTGTACGTGTCGAAGGAGCCGTCCGGCATTCCGTCGTAGCCGACGCCGTCACCGCTTCCGGGCGGGCCGAAGCCGCCTGCGGGCGGCGGGACGGGGCGGCCGAGGCCGGCCGCTCGTCCGGCGGGGGTCTGCATGGCGCCGCCGTCGTTCAGCTGGGCGGCCTGGTTCTCTGCGACCGCGCCGACGATGACCGGGGTGTCGTTGAGCTGTCCGGCCAGGGTGTCATTGCTGTCGACGTCGAGGACGTCGGCGACGATGCAGGTGATGTTGTCCGGGCCGCCGCCGCGCAGGGCGAGCTGGATCAGCTCCTGGATGGTCTCCTGCGGGCCCTGGTAGCTGGCGAGGGTCTCTTCCATCGTCTGGTGGGAGACGACGCCGGAGAGCCCGTCGGAGCAGATCAGGTAGCGGTCGCCGACCCGGACCTCACGAATGGAGAGATCGGGTTCGACATGGTCGCCACTGCCCAGCGCACGCATCAGAAGGGCGCGCTGCGGGTGGGTGGTGGCCTCTTCCTCGGTGATCCGGCCCTCGTCGACCAGCCGCTGCACCCAGGTGTGGTCCTGGGTGATCTGGGTGAGCACGCCGTCGCGCAGCAGGTACGCGCGGGAGTCGCCGACGTGGACGAGGCCGAGTCGCTGGCCGGTCCAGAGCAGGGCGGTGAGCGTGGTGCCCATGCCCTCCAGCTGGGGGTCCTCCTCGACCATCATGCGCAGCTGGTCGTTGGCCCGCTGGACCGCCGTACCGAGCGAAGTGAGAATGTCCGAACCCGGGACGTCGTCGTCGAGCTGGACGAGTGTGGAGATCACCTCGGAGCTCGCGACCTCGCCGGCTGCCTGGCCGCCCATGCCGTCGGCGATGGCGAGAAGGCGCGGACCGGCGTAGCCGGAGTCCTCGTTGCCTTCCCGGATCATGCCCTTGTGTGATCCGGCGGCGAAGCGCAGGGAAAGACTCATGCGCACCTCGCCCGTCGGCTCGGGGTACAGCCGGTCTCGAGCCACACTGCCCACCCTCCGGTCGGGAGCCGGTCCGGGTCCGTTGCCCGGACCGCCGCGGCTCGCTCGCTCCGCTCGCTCATTGTCGTACTACTTCCGCAGCTCGATGACGGTCTTGCCGATCCGGATCGGCGCGCCCAGCGGAACAGGTGTCGGGGTGGTGAGTCGGGTCCGGTCGAGATACGTGCCGTTGGTGGACCCGAGATCCTCGACGATCCACTGGCCGTCACGGTCGGGGTAGATCCTGGCATGCCTGCTGGACGCGTAGTCGTCGTCCAGGACGATCGTTGAGTCGTGGGCCCGGCCCAGCGTGATGGTCTGCCCCTGGAGCGCCACCGTGGTACCGGTGAGGGTGCCCTCGGAGACGACCAGCTTTGTGGGTGCCCCCCGGCGCTGGCGGCCGGGCTGTTGGCGTTGCTGCGGCGGTGCCGCCGCGCTCTGGCGCGCCTGTGGCGGCCGTGCGTCGGTCGTAGTGCGGCGTGAGCCGCGCTGCGTGACGCGCGTTCCGAACAGGTCGCTGCGGATGACCTGGACGGCCACGATCACGAACAGCCACAGAACAGCTAGGAAACCTAGCCGCATGACCGTCAAGGTCAGCTCTGACATTGCCCCCGCTTCACCCTTCGGCTTGCCGGTAAACGATGGTGGTGCTGCCCACGACGATCCGCGAGCCGTCGCGGAGCGTAGCGCGGGTTGTGTGCTGCCCGTCCACCACGATGCCGTTGGTAGACCCGAGATCCTGGATCGTCGAGGGTGTTCCGGTCCGGATCTCACAGTGCCGACGCGATACGCCGGGGTCGTCGATCCGCACGTCGGCTTCGGTGCTGCGTCCCAGCACCAGCGTCGGGCGGGAGATCTGATGGCGGGTGCCGTTGATCTCGATCCAGCGCCGCACCTGCGCGTTCGGCAGGGGGCTTGGTCCGGCCGGCGGGTGCCGGTCGGTACTGGGCGCTCCGGGCCTGCCCGCGCCCGGCGGCGGGGCCGCGGGCATGGGTGGGGCGGCGTAGCCGCCGGTGGGCTGCGGCGGCCGCCCCGGGCCCGGGTGGGAGGGCTGGCCGTGCTGTCCAGGGTGGCTCTGCAGTCCTTGCCCGCCCTGGGGTTCCTGCTGCTGTGACGAGCTCGACGCCAGGGTGCGGCTACGCACCCGGTAGAGCCCGGTGTCGAGGTCGTCGGCCTTCTCCAGATGGACCTTGATGGGGCCCATGAAGGTGTACCGCTGCTGCTTGGCGTAGTCGCGGACCAGGCCGGAGAGCTCGTCGCCCAACTGGCCGGAGTACGGGCTGAGTCGCTCGTAGTCCGGGGTACTGAGTTCGACGATGAAGTCGTTGGGGACGACGGTCCGCTCACGGTTCCAGATCGTTGCGTTGTTGTCGCACTCGCGCTGGAGGGCTCCCGCGATCTCGACCGGCTGGACCTCGGACTTGAAGACCTTGGCGAAGGTGCCATTGACCAGACCTTCGAGACGCTGCTCGAAACGCTTCATGACTCCCATGGGGCACCTCCTCCGTTGTAGTCGTCCCTGTACTGCTTACTGATCGTATCCACGCGTCGGGAAATCGGCTGGTTCCCCTTGTCTGCCCTGTGGATGAGTGTCACCTCTCACACGGATCGTAGAGGCGGCCTCCTGACAGTGTCCCGCACCTGGGGTGCACTGAGGAGGAGTGGGGGCGGCCGTATGGCGTTCCCGGTTCCCGCCAGGCGTTCGGTGAAACAACGGATGTGAATCCACCCTGTCCAGCGTGCTAATCTTCCGGATGTCGCCAGGAGCTCGCACCAAACGGTGAGAGAGTCTGGAAACACCACTCTTGCGCGAGTGGCGGAACGGCAGACGCGCTGGCTTCAGGTGCCAGTGTCCTTAGGGACGTGGGGGTTCAAATCCCCCCTCGCGCACAAGAGAGAAGCCCCACAGGTCAACGGCCTGTGGGGCTTCTTCGTTCCCAGGTTTGGTTTCACGTGAAACACCGGATTCGTGGCGTTCTGCGGTGGTGTGAGGCTTACAGGGTTTGCGGGGCCTTACGGGCTTGGGGAGGAGCGTCGAAGGAGAACCGCCGCCGACGGCGGATACGCCAGCTCCGGATCTGCGGGTTGGAGTGGTCGGGTCGGGGCCGAGAGCGCAGGTGCTCGCGCAGACGCTGCAGGACAAGGACAAGGGTGACGGGGCGCTATGTGTGCACGGTCCCCGATCGCTCGACGGCTGTGAATCGCCTCAGGACGCCGGCGAGTTACGGTGCCTATTTGCCGAGGAAGCGCCCCGAGCTGCTGGTGGCCAGCGCGTCCTTTGACATCAGTGCCACGGTGGTCGAGAAGGTCTTCACCAAGGTTGCGGCCGCGGAGGGGGGCCCGCTGAAGACGACGGACACGGCACCGACCGCTGATGGCGATCCGACCGGCCAGGGCATCTTCTTCCGGCTGGTCGCGGTGAGTATCGACTCGTACGCACCGGTCGCGGTGGTCGGCGGTGCGGGCGCGGTGCTGGCGCCGCGGATCAGGGCCGCTCCGACGGTTGCCGCGTCCTGGTGGTGAGCGTGATCGAGTGGTCTGCGCCGGTCCGCTGTTCGGTCTCGTGGACCACGGGCTAGGCGGTCTCTGGGGAAGAGCTGGAAGAGGCCGTCGGCGTCTGACCAGGACAGAGCGTTGTCCACAGGTCGTGAGGTGGGTTTTCCACAGGGGCCGACGGCTTTCGGCGGACGGCGGTACCTTCGTTGCAATTGATCTGCGGCAGGGCATGGAGCCAGGAACGCAGGGCGAGGGCGGGGGAGGCTGCGCGCCATGGGTGAAATCGAAGCGACAGTGCCGGTTCAGCGGACTGTGACAGGTGATCCGCGCATTCCGGTCGTGCCCGGATTCGCGTGCCGGGCGACTGTGGCGGGCAAGAGTGCGCCGCAGTCGCCCAGGGAGGCGGGCAAGGTGCTGCGGGAGAAGGTGCCCAGGGCCTCTCACTCCGCCCTTGACCTTCCGGCCGGGCGGCCCGATGCCGTGCTGGCGGTCGAGGAGTCGAGTCGGGGCAGGGTGCCAGGTCTCGCCCCGATCCGGGTGGGGCGGATGGCAGCCAGACCGTTCGCGTTTTTGCGTGGCTCGGCCGGGCTGATGGCTCACGACCTGGTGGGCACACCGGTCAGCGGCGTGGGCGCCCAGCTCTGCGGCGATGCGCACGCGGCCAATTTCGGGCTGTACGGCGATGCGCGGGGCAGCTTGGTCATCGATCTGAACGATTTTGACGAGACCGTGTTCGGCCCCTGGGAATGGGACCTCAAGCGCCTCGCCACCTCGCTCGTGCTCGCCGGGCGCGAGGCCGGAGCGGACGAGGACACCTGCCGTCAGGGCGCATACGACACGGTGGGTGCATACCGGCGGACGATGCGGCTGCTGGCCAAACTGCCCGCGCTCGATGCCTGGAACGCCATCGCGGACGAGGAGTTGGTCTCGCACACGGATGCGCGGGATCTGCTCGGCACCCTGGAGCGGGTCTCGGAGAAGGCCCGTAACAACACCAGCGCCCGTTTCGCGGCCAAATCCACTGAGGTTTCCGGGGACGGCGGACGCCGCTTCATAGACGCGCCGCCGGTGCTGCGGCGGGTGCCGGACGAGGAGGCCGCCGCCGTGGCGGTGGGACTCGGCGACTATCTGGGCACGATCTCGGAGGACCGGGTACCGCTCCTCGCCAGATACGCGATCCAGGACGTGGCGTTCCGGGTGGTCGGCACGGGGAGCGTCGGCACCCGGTCGTACGTGGTGCTCCTGCTCGATCACCCTGGCGAGCCCTTGGTGCTGCAGGTGAAGGAGGCGCGGCCCTCCGTGCTGGCGCCCTACCTCCCGGCTGTCGGGTTCGATGTGCCGGAGGTGGCGCACGAGGGGCGCCGGGTGGTGCTCGGGCAGAAGCGGATGCAGGTCGTCAGCGACATCCTGTTGGGTTGGGCCACCGTCGACGGGCGCCCGTTCCAGGTGCGGCAGTTCAGGAACCGCAAGGGCAGTGTGGATCCGGCGGCCCTGGCAGCCGACCAGGTCGATGACTACGGCCGGATGACCGGTGCGCTGCTGGCTCGGGCCCATGCGCACAGCGCCGATCCGCGGCTGATCGCGGGCTACTGCGGCAAGAACGAAGAGCTGGACGAGGCGGTAGCGGCGTTCGCGGTGACGTACGCGGACCGTACTGAGGCGGACCACGCGGAGCTGGTGCGGGCCATCGGTTCGGGGCGGATAGCCGCCGAACTGGGTGTGTGAGCGGCATTGAGTCGACCGTGCGTCCTCGGGGCGTGGACAGTGGCCATACGCTGGACGGGTGACCCACGAAGCCGCCGGGGTGCCGACCACCCGGAACGACGATGACCGGCAGGAAAACGACCGGCAGCACGAGCAGCATGCGCCGAATGCGCAGCACGGAGAGCCGGCCGGCGCCGGTGCCGGTGCTGGTTCGGGGGCCGACGCTGCCGATGGGGCCGACGGCGGGACTGCTGAGGGGGCTCGGCCCGAGGCTCGGCTTGCGAAGGCTGTGCGGGTGGCGGAGCAGGCGCTGATCGAGTTCGAGATCGCGGTTGAGACCTTCCGGGTCGAGGTCGAGAACTTCTCCCGGTTGCACCACCAGAAGCTCGGGCCGATGTACGCCCGCCTTGACGAGCTCGATGCGCAGATCGCGGAGGCCCGGGCCGCCAGGACCGGTGACCCCGAAGATCTCCGCAAGGCGCAGGAGGCCCGGGCGATCGTGATGCCGATGCCCGGCGTCGACGAGCTGTTCCACGACTGGATCGACTCCGGCGGGCTGTCCCCCGAGGCGGCGGCGATGCTGACCGAGCAGCCGGTCCGGCCGCCCAAGCGGGTCCGGCCGACCGAGGAGGTGCGCAAGCTCTACCGCGAGCTGGCGCGCCAGGCCCACCCGGACCTGGCGCAGGACGAGACGGAGCGGGCACGCCGGGAAGAGTTCATCACCCGCGTCAACGCTGCTTATGGGCGCGGGGACGAGTCGCTGCTGATGGAGCTGGCGCAGGAGTGGGCGGCGGGGCCGGTGGTGCCGGAGGCGGAGCTCAGCGAGAGTGAGGAGCTCTATGCCCGGCTGAACTGGCTGACCCAGCGCAAGGAACTCCTGACGGTGCTCGCCCAGGAGCTCGAGGAGAGCGCGATCGGGGCCATGCTGCGGATGGCGCCCGACGATCCGGACCGGCTGCTCGACGAGATCGCCGATCAGCTGCTGGGCGAGGTCGCTCAGCGTGAGACGGAGCTGGCGGGTCTGGTGCAGTAGCGTTCCCGGTGACTCTGGAGCGTACGTACGAGAGAAGGCATGACTCATGAATTTCGCCCCGCTGCCCTCGGTGGATGTCGCGGCGGTTCCGTCGGACGGCTTTGTGCTGGACGTCCGGGAGGACGACGAATGGGCAGCCGGGCATGTCGCAGGCGCCCTGCACATTCCGATGAGTGACTTCGTGAGCCGTTTCGGTGAGCTGACCGAAGCTGCCGAGGACGGTCGGCGCGTGCATGTGATGTGCCGGGTCGGTGGCCGGTCCGCCCAGGTCACCCAGTACCTGGTGCAGCAGGGCATCGACGCAGTGAACATCGACGGCGGGTTGCTCGCCTGGGACGGTGCCGGACGTCCGATCGTCACCGACAACGGCAACCCGGCTTTCGTGCTCTGAGCCCGGAGGCCGCTCGGCTGCTGGAGTGCTGGGCGGCCGCTCGGCCCGTGTTGGTTGAGGGCCTGGCCGGTGTCAGCTGAGGAGGTGCGTGGCCAGGAGGTCGCCCAGTGTCTCCTCGTGTGCCGCCGCCGAGCCGAGGGAGAGCTCGATCTGCTTCGCCCAGGCGTGGAAGCGGTGCAGCGGGTAGTCGGTGTCCGCGCCGAAACCGCCGTGCAGATGCTGTGCCGTCTGTACGACCCGGCGGACACCGTCCGATGCCCAGATCTTTGCCACGGCAATGTCGCCCTCGGCGGGCAGCGCACCGTCGGCCCCGGTGGAGATCCGCCAGGCGGCCTGCCAGAGCGTCACTTCCATGGCCCGCAGGTCGATGTAACGGTCCGCGGTCTGTACGGCGACGGACTGGAAGGTCGCGATGGGAAAGCCGAACTGCTCGCGCTTGCCGGTGTACTCGCTCGTCATGGTGAGCACCGCCTCGCCCAGTCCCAGGGCGAGCGCGCACGTTCCGATGGTGAGCAGGGCGCGCAGCCACTTCCAGGCTCCGGCGGTGTCGATCAGCGCATGGCTGTCGATCCCTACCGAATCCAGCCGGACCTCGGCGAACAGCTCACCACTGGTGGAGACCTGCTTGGCCAGGGTGACGCCGTCGTGGGTGGGTTGGATCAGGGCCACAACGGCCCGGCCCTCGCCCGTGTGGGCGGGAACCGCGATCCAGTCCGCGGCCTGCGCCCATGGCACCCCTGACTGCACCCCGTCGAGCACCCAGCCCGCAGCGTCACCGTCGGCGGCGCCAGGCCGGTTGCTCTTCGTGGGGGCTTCCTGTCGGGCGGTGACGGCGAGCTCGGCCCGATCGTGGCCGGTGCGGCCGCTGGCTCCGACGGTGAGGACCAGCTCGCCCCGGCCGACCCCGGGCAGCAACTCGGCGGCCAGCCTCGCGTCGCCATAACGCTGGAGCGCCATCGCGACCGCGCACGTCTCCAGCAGCGGGACCCGCGCAAGTACCCTGGCGGACTCGCGCAGCACTAGACAGAGCGCGACGAGATCGAGCCCGGCCCCGCCGTGCTCCGGGGACAGCATCAGACTCAGCAGGTCACCTGCGGCGAGCCCGGCCCACAGGGGCCGGTCGATGTCCTCGGCCACCGCTCCCGGTACGAGAGCGGGGCTGGGCACCCCGTCGGGCGCGATGCCCGAGAAGACCGCCCTCGCTGCCTGAGTGGCTGCCTGCTGCTCCTCGGTGAAGGTGAAGTCCACTGCCCTGGCCTCCTGCGAACCACTGCTCCCGTACCCGGACCTGACGGGTCGTCAAGATAGAGCAGGTTCTATGAGAAGGGAACAGGAGGAGGGGGACAGAGAGAGGGAGCAGGAGGAGGTGGGGGCGGGTGAAATGGGGCGCGGTCAGCGGTCGAAGTCGAGCTCCACCTCCGGAGTGACGGGATGCGACTGGCACGCCAGCACGTAGCCGGCGCCCGTCTCTTCGGGCTCCAGCGCGAAGTTGCGGTCCATCCGTACCTCGCCCGAGACCAGGAATGCCCGGCAGGTCCCGCACACACCGCCCTTGCAGGCGTACGGCGCGTCGGAGCGGCTGCGCAGCACGGTTTCCAGCAGCGATTCGCCCTCCTGTACCGGCCATGTGCCGGAGCGGCCGTCCAGGGTCGCGGTGAGGCTGCTGTGAGCAGGCGTTTCGGCCCGGGGGCGGGCGGGTGCGTTCGGGCCGTCGTCCACATGGAAGATCTCTTGGTGGATACGGGTCCGGTCGACGCCCAGGCCGTGCAGTGCGCGCTCGGCGGCCTGTACCAGTCCGAAGGGCCCGCACAGATACCAGCCGTCCACCTCCGGCACCGGTAGCAGCGTGGGCAGCAGCTCGGTGAGCCGGTTCCCGTCCAGCCGGCCGGATGGGAGGCCTGCCTGCTGCTCTTCCCGGGAGAGCGCCGTGACCAGTTGGAACCGGTCCGGATAGCGGTCCTTGAGGTCGGCGACCTCGTCCAGAAACATTGTCGAGAGCGCCGTCCGGTCGCTGCGGATCAGACAGAAACTGGCGCCGGGCTCCCGCGCAAGCAGTGTCGCCGCGATCGACAGCACCGGGGTGATCCCGCTGCCCCCGACGATCGCCGCGAAATGTCCAGCGCGGGGCGTGAGTACGAATCGGCCCTTAGGAGGCATTGCCTCGATCAGGTCGCCGACGGCGAGTTCCTTCAGCGCGTAGGTGGAGAACGCGCCGCCGTCGACGAGGCGGATGCCCACCCGTAGTACCGGTTCTGGCTGTTCCTCGGTGGCCGGGGAACAGATCGAGTACGAGCGGCGGATCTCCTCGCCATCGACGGTGTAGCGCACATTGAGGTGCTGGCCGGGCTTGTGGCGGAAGGTCTCGCGCAGCTCGGGCGGCACGGCGAGGGCGACGGCCACCGAATCGTCCGTGAGCCGTTCGATCGCGCTGACCCGGAGCGGATGGAACATCTACAACTCCTTGAAGTGGTCGAACGGTTCGCGACACGTCACACAGCGGCGCAGTGCCTTGCATGCAGTGGAGGAGAACCGGCTGAGCAGCTCCGTATCGGTCGAGCCGCAGTGCGGGCAGCGGACCGAGAGCGTGAGCGGCACCGGGCCGCCTGCGGAGGCCGCGGCGTTGTGCGGGCGCGGGGGCGCGATGCCGAACTCGGCCAGCTTGCGCCGCCCTTCCGCGCTGATGTGGTCCGTGGACCAGGCAGGCGAGAGCACGGTGACCACGGAGACCTCCGGTATGCCGTGGTCGTGCAGCACCCGCTCGATGTCGGCGGACATGGCCTCGATCGCCGGACAGCCGGTGTAGGTCGGGGTGAGACGCACTGTGACCTTGCCTGGCGCCACCACATCCACGCCCCGGAGCACCCCCAGCTCGTCCAGGGTCAGTACAGGCAGCTCGGGATCGGGTACGGAGCCTGCCAGCCGGTGCAGCTCCTCCTCCAGGAGTGTTTCGGTCACCATGATGCCCCCGGGTGGCTGCGATGCAGGTGCTGCATCTCGGCGATCATCCGGCCGAAGGGCTCGGTGTGGATGCCCTGGCGTCCCGCGCCCGCCGCCCATGCTCCGGACTGCGGGCCGGCCGGCACGGTCAGCGTGGCTTGCTGCAGCACCGCAGTGACGGACTCCAGCCAGCCGCTGTGCAGCGACTGCCAGTCGATCTCCACGCCCTCGACGGGCTGGAACAGCTCGCCCGTGAACCGCCACAGGGTGTCGACCCCGCGCTGCATCCGCTCATGGCTCTCGGCCGTGCCGTCGCCGAGCCGCAGCGTCCAGTGCTCCGCGTGGTCCTGGTGGTAGGCGACCTCCTTGACCGCCTTCGCCGCCAGCCCGGCGAATGGACTCTCACCGGCCTCCAACTGCTCGTAGAGCAGTCGCTGGTAGGTGGAGAAGTAGAGCTGGCGGGCGATGGTGTGGGCGAAGTCGCCGTTCGGCTGCTCGACCAGCTGGACATTGCGGAAGGAGCGCTCCTCGCGCAGATACGCCAGCTCGTCCTCGTCCCCGACGAGGGAGAGCAGCACCCGGGCCTGCCCCAACAGGTCCAGGGCGATATTGGCCAGGGCCACTTCCTCTTCCAGTACGGGGGCATGGCCCGCCCACTCCCCCAGTCGGTGCGAGAGCACCAGCGTGTCGTCGCCCAGGGCGAGGGCCGCGGTCACAGGTGCTTCACCCCTTCCGGGATCTCGTAGAACGTCGGGTGCCGGTACGGCTTGTCACCGGCCGGCTCGAAGAAGGAGTCCTTCTCGTCCGGCGAGGAGGCCGTGACCTGTGCGGAGGGGACTACCCAGATGGAGACGCCCTCGGAACGGCGCGTGTACAGATCGCGCGCGTTGCGCAGGGCCATTTCCGCGTCCGGGGCGTGCAGGCTGCCCGCGTGGGTATGGGACAGCCCGCGGCGTGAACGCACGAACACCTCCCACAGTGGCCATTCGGTCGAGCTGCTCATGCTGTCGCCTCCCCGTTTCGTACTGTTGTGTGTTTCTTGGCGTACGCAACCGCCGCGTCCCGGACCCAGGAGCCCTCCTCGTGCGCCCGGCGGCGCTGGGTGAGGCGCTGCTCGTTGCACGGGCCGTTGCCCTTGAGGACCTCCTGGAACTCCTGCCAGTCGATCGCCCCGAAGTCGTGCTGTCCACGCTCCTCGTTCCACCGGAGATCCGGGTCCGGGAGGGTGAGCCCCAGCGTCTCGGCCTGGGGGACACAGATGTCCACGAAGCGCTGCCGCAGCTCGTCGTTGGAGTGCCGCTTGATCTTCCAGGTCATCGACTGCGCCGAGTGGGCCGATGCGTCGTCCGGCGGGCCGAACATCATCAGAGACGGCCACCACCAGCGGTTCACCGCGTCCTGCGCCATCTCGCGCTGCGCCGGGGTGCCACGGCTGAGGGTGAGCAGCAGCTCGTAACCCTGACGCTGGTGGAAGGACTCCTCCTTGCAGATACGGACCATCGCCCGGGCGTACGGGCCGTAGGAGCAGCGGCAGAGCGGTACCTGGTTGGTGATCGCGGCACCGTCCACGAGCCAGCCGATCGCGCCGACGTCCGCCCAGGTCAGCGTCGGGTAATTGAAGATCGATGAATACCTCTGGCGTCCTGCGTGGAGCTTGTCGAGCAGCTCCTCGCGGCCGGTGCCGAGGGTCTCCGCGGCGCTGTACAGATAGAGCCCGTGCCCGGCCTCGTCCTGCACCTTGGCCATAAGGATCGCCTTGCGGCGCAGCGAGGGTGCTCGCGAGATCCAGTTGGCCTCCGGCTGCATTCCGATGATTTCGGAGTGGGCATGCTGGGCCATTTGCCTGACCAGTGAGGCACGGTACGCATCCGGCATCCAGTCGCGCGGCTCGATGCGCTCGTCCGCCGCCACCGCGGCATCGAAGGCTGCCTCCAGGGCCTCGTCCGCCCCTTCGGGCCTGCCTGCTCCTGCCTGCGCTGTCTGGTCCGCAGTCACTGCCGTCATCCCGGACTCCCTACCGACCGACCGATCGTTCGGTTCAATGTGTTCAATAGTGAGTCGGTGGCCCGTAGGGTGTCAACCCTGTGGATAACTCACCGGGGATCGACGGGGATCGGGGCGGGATGGATTCGTACGACGACAGGGGTGTCGAGAGCGGGAACGGGGGCGTCGGGCCAGGGCCGGCGCAGCGCGAGGACGCGTCGTCCGACGGCGCCGGTCGGGGGCCGGGTCCAGGTCCCCGTGGCGGCATGGCTGCCCTGTCACTTCCTTACCAGATCGTCGCCGTGATCGCACTGTCGGCCATCGGGCTGGTCGCCTGCACCCAGCTGGCCATGGTGTTTCTGCACGTCGCACCCTCCAACACCCTGACCAAGCAGCACGGCAAAGCGGTCGACGACTGGATCTACCCCGAGTTCGAGCAGAACTGGAAGCTCTTCGCCCCGAACCCGCTTCAGCAGAACGTGGCCATTCATGTGCGAGCCGAGATAGCCGGCGCCGACGGCCGCCACACCACCTCCTGGATGAGCCTTTCCGGTGAGGACGGCAAGGCGATACGCGGCAATCCGCTCCCCAGCCACATCCATCAGAACCAACTCCGTCGCGGCTGGGACTTCTATCTCAGTTCTCATGACAACGAGAACCGGGCGAATGGCCTGCGCGGTGAGTTCTCCGAGCGCTACATCCGCCGCATCGCGATGCGGCGCCTCGGCGAACACGACTACGGCGGCACCGTCGAGCGCATCCAGATGCGTTCCGACACGCGGACCGTCGCGGCGCCCGGATGGAGCGAGGAGAAGATCAGTACGAGTCCGTCCTACCGGGTGCTGCCGTGGTGGACCGTAACCTCCGCCGACCTCCCCGAGAACGCCGAGGAGGCAGGCAAGTGAGTACGTTCACCTTCGACCGCAAGCTCGGACGCGGCATCCAGCGCATTACTTCCTCCGCCCTGGGCCCGTACCAGAGCGCCGTCATCCGGATCGGTTTCTCCGCCACCTATCTGCTGTTCCTGCTGCGCGAACTGCCGCACCGCCACGAGATGTACGGACCCGACGCCCCGTGGCGCTGGGACATGGCGCAGCAGCTCATATCGGGCAATCAAGCCTTCACCACGCTCATGTGGTCGGACAGCACGGTCTGGTTCGAGATCGTGTACACGGTTGCTCTGCTCTCTGCCGCGCTGCTGATGGTCGGCTGGCACACCCGCGCCGTGTCGGTCCTCTTCATGGTCGGTGTGCTCTCCCTGCAGAACCGCAGCATTTTCATGGGCGACGGCGGCGACAACGTCATCCATCTGATGGCGATCTATCTCGTGCTGACGCGCTGCGGGCAGGTCTGGTCGTTGGATGCGCGGCGTGCGGCCCGTGTCGGCCGTCCGGCAGAGGCGGATGCGGAAGACGATGGTCCGCGGCGTTCGGTGCGGGGGAATGCGGCCGGTCCGGTTCTCTGGGTGGTGCTCGGCCTGGTTCTGACCGTGGCAACCGTGACAGACGGCCTCGGCGGCACCTGGTGGCTGCCGGTTCTCTTCTGGGTCCTCTGGGTTGGTCAGGGTGCCTGGTGGGCTGTGAATCGCTACGCGCCGCACAGCGAAGCGCGCACCCTGCTGGATGTCGTCGCCAATCTTGCCCACAACGCGACCCTCGTCGTGATCATGGCCGAGGTCTGTCTGATCTATGCGACGGCAGGGTGGTACAAGATCCAGGGTTCGCGGTGGCAGGACGGCACGGCGCTGTACTACCCGCTCAAGCTCGACTACTTCACGCCCTGGCCCGGGCTGTCGGACATCCTCGCGTCCAGCGGTGTCATGGTGATGCTGCTGACGTACGTCACGGTCATCTTCCAGGTCGCCTTCCCCTTCACCCTGTTCAACCGGCGGGTCAAGAACGTCCTGCTCGTCGCCATGATGTGTGAGCACGTCGGCATCGCCCTGCTGCTCGGGCTGCCGTTCTTCTCGATGGCGATGATCGCCGCCGACTCTGTCTTCCTGCCGACCGTCTTCCTGGTGTGGCTCGGCGGCCGGGTGACCCTCGGGCGGGAGCTGCTGTTCTCACGCAGGGGCAAGGTGCCGGGGCAGCGGCATGCCGTCGATGACGAGGAGGCCCCGCAGCACAGCGGCGACGGGGGCCATACGCTCGTGGGGTGAGTAGTGAGAGCGGCAGCAGTGGCAGCACCGGTAGTACCGGTAGTACCGGTAGTACCGGTAGTACCGGTAGTACCGGTAGTACCGGCGGGGATTCATTGACCGAAGAGTCCATAGGGCTCGGACTCGAACCGTCCGTCGCATCCGTACCGGCGGCGGAACCGATGCAGTACGACGACGGATTCGGGACGGAGATCGGCGTCGGGCCGCATCCGCTGCCCTGGCCCGTGGACGAGCAGTACGACCCCGAGCTGCTGGCCCACGGCGACCGGCGCAACGTGGGCGACGCCTACCGGTACTGGACGCGGGAGGCGATCGTCGCCGATCTGGATCTGCGGCGGCACGACTTCCATGTGGCGGTCGAGAACTGGGGCCACGACTTCAATATCGGTTCCGTGGTGCGCACCGCGAACGCCTTTCTCGCCAAGGAGATCCACATCGTGGGGCGGCGGCGCTGGAACCGGCGCGGTGCGATGGTCACCGACCGGTACCAGCATGTGCGGCACCACCCCGACACGGAGTCGCTGACCGCGTGGGCGGCGGCGGAGGGGCTGCCGATCATCGGGATCGACAATCTGCCGGGGGCGGTACCGCTGGAGCGGACCGACTTGCCGCGGCGGTGTGTGCTGCTCTTCGGGCAAGAAGGGCCCGGGCTGACCGAGGAGGCCCGCAAGCACGCGGCGATGGTGTGTTCCATTGCGCAATTCGGGTCGACGCGGTCGATCAATGCGGGGGCTGCGGCTGCGATTGCCATGCATGCGTGGGTGCAGCGTTATGCGGAGATACCGGGGGCGGGGCGGGAGTAGCGGCCTGGGCCCGGCCCGGCGTTCTGAGGTAGGTGGGGCGGCGGGTGCAGGTGGGACGCTTGCGGCGGGTCTGTTCCCCTAACCGCCCCTCCCCGTAACCGGGGGCTTCGCCCCCCCGGCCCCCCGCTCCTCAGACGCCGGAGGAGCTGGAGGGAAGCCCGGAGGGCTGCGAGAGCTGGGAGGGGGAGCAGGGGCAGGGCAGGAGGGGGCGAGAGATGGACGAGAGAGACGGACGAGCCGGGAAGGGCAGGGCTGGGATTACGCCTGGCGGCGGACTTCCACCATGCGGAAGCGGCTTGCTACGAAGGCTCCGTCACACAGGGCTGCGTTCGCTGCAGGGTTGCCGCCCGAGCCATGGAAGTCGGAGAACGCCGCGGTCTGGTTGACGTACACCCCGCCGGTCAGGTTCAGCGAGAGCTGGGCCGACTCTTCCAGGCAGACGTCCTCCACCGCGCGCTCCACCTCCGGTGAGGTGGTGTACGCGCCCACTGTCATCGCGCCCTTGTCGCGGATCGTGCGGCGGAGCAGTTCCACGGCGTCGGCTGTCGAGTCGACCGCTACCGCGAAGGAGACCGGTCCGAAGCACTCCGACAGGTAGTGCTCCTCGTCGTCGGGCTTGGTGCCGTCCAGTTTGACGACAACGGGGGTGCGGACCACGGCGTCGGGGAATTCCGGGTTGGCCACCTCGCGGGATGTCAGGGCGACTTCGCCCAGCTCCGCAGCCGCCTCCAGGCGGTGCTTCACATCGGGGTTGACCAGGGCGCCGAGCAGTGCGTTCGCCCGGGCGTCGTCGCCCAGCAGTCCGTTGACCGCGGCGGCGATGTCGTCGACGACCTCGTCGTACGTCTTGTCGCCGGCATCGGTCGTGAAGCCGTCCCGGGGGATCAGCAGGTTCTGTGGGGTGGTGCACATCTGGCCGCTGTAGAGCGAGAGGGAGAACGCCAGGTTGGCGAGCATGCCCTTGTAGTCATCGGTGGAGTCGAGGACGATCGTGTTGACTCCGGCCTTCTCCGTGTAGACCTGGGCCTGGCGGGCGTTGGTCTCCAGCCAGTCGCCGAAGGCGCTGGAGCCGGTGTAGTCGATGATCTTGATCTCGGGGCGGACCGCGAGGGTCTTTGCGATGCCTTCGCCCGGCCGTTCGGCCGCCAGGGCTACCAGGTTGGGATCGAAGCCCGCATCGACGAGCACCTCGCGGGCCAGCTGCACCGTGAGCGCGAGCGGAAGCGCGGCGCGCGGGTGCGGCTTGACCAGGACGGGGTTGCCGGTGGCCAGGGAGGCAAAGAGGCCCGGAAAGCCGTTCCACGTGGGGAACGTGTTGCAGCCGATGAGGAGCGAGATGCCGCGCGGTGCCGCGGTGAACGACTTGTGCAGTTGGAGCGGGTCGCGCTTGCCCTGCGGCTTGGACCAGTCGGCGCTCTGCGGGGTGCGGATCTGCTCCTCGTACGCGTACGCCACCGCCTCCAGGCCCCGGTCCTGGGCATGCGGGCCGCCCGCCTGGAACGCCATCATGAAGGCCTGGCCGCTGGTGTGCATCACAGCGTGGCCGAACTCATGGGTCCTGGCACTGATCCGCGCCAGGATCTCCAGACAGACCAAGGCCCTGGTCTCGGGGCCCGCCGCACGCCAGGCGGCCATTCCCGTACGCATCGCCGGAAGCAGGACGTCCAGGTCGGCGTGCGGATATTCGACGCCGAGCTCCGGCCCGTACGGAGAGATCTCTCCGCCCGTCCAGCCGTCGGTGCCCGGCTGGCCGAGGTCGAGCCGGGTGTGCTGAACGGCCTCGAAGGCTGCCTTGCCCTCGGCGGCGCTCAGGCTGCCGGGGGCGCCGCCCTCGCCGTATGCCTTCGGATGCTCGGGGTGCGGGGACCAGTAGGCGCGCGTACGGATCGCGTCGAGGGCCTGGTCGAGCGTGGGGCGGTGCTTCTCGGACAGCAGGTGTGGGGAGAGCTCGGCGGCCATGACGGACCAACTCCTCATCGAGCTGGGCAGGGACGGGCGGACAGAGTTAGAGTAACCGAACGATCGGTCGGGACAAGGGGGCCCGCCAAACCTGTGGACAACTCGTAGGGGAGGATCGCGGACATGACCACGGCCAAGCGGGACACGTACACCCCGGAGACTCTGCTCACCGTCGCCGTCCGTGTCTTCAACGAGCGTGGCTACGACGGCACATCCATGGAGCACCTCTCCAAAGCGGCGGGCATCTCCAAGTCGTCCATCTATCACCATGTCGCGGGCAAGGAGGAACTGCTCCGGCGTGCGGTCAGCCGGGCACTGGACGGCCTCTTCGGAATCCTCGACGAGCCGGGAGCGGGGCGGGGGCGTGCGATCGAGCGGGTCGAGTACGTCACCCGTCGCACCGTCGATGTGCTGATAGCCGAACTGCCCTACGTCACGCTGCTGCTGCGCGTACGGGGCAATACGAAGACCGAGCGCTGGGCCATGGAGCGGCGGCGCGAGTTCGACCATCGGGTCACCGATCTGCTCAGGGCGGCGGTCGCGGACGGCGATCTCCGCTCCGACGTGGACATACGGCTGGTGACACGGCTGCTTTTCGGGATGGTCAACTCCCTGGTGGAGTGGTACCGGCCGCAACCGGACGGCGGCGTGGATGGGGAGCGGCTGGCGGACACGCTCGTCCGGGTGGCCTTCGAGGGGATGCGGTCCAGCCGCTGAGCCGTTGACGGCCGGGCGGGTCCAGATCACGATTCTTCGGCATGACCGCTGTCTTGGGTGCTCCTGTTTTGCGTGTTCCCGGGATCCTGTCCGCTGCCGTGCTGCTTGCGGCCGTGTCGCTGACCGGATGCAGTGGAGGCGACGGTGACGGAGGGGCCGGCGCGGACGGACGCGGCGGCCGGAGTGCGACCGAGGCTGCGGCGCCGGACGATTTCGGCTGTCTGACGTCGAAGGAGGCGAAGGCTGCTTCTCTCACCTTCAAATCCGCGGACGGGACCGGGACGGGCGCCTATGTACCGGGCGGTGCGAACGGCGGTGGGACCGGCGCGGGGATCGTACTCGCGCACCAGTCCGACGGCACGGCCTGCCAGTGGAAGGACAACCGACGAACTGCACCGGGCCGGCTATCGGGTGCTCGCGGTCAATTCGGCGGGCCAGGAGATCTCCGAGATCGTCGGGGCGGCCGGGTACCTGCGCGGCAAGGGCGCGAAGAAGCTGCTGCTGATGGGGGCGTCCAAGGGAGGTACCGCCGTGCTCACCGCCGCGCCCGCGATACGGCCACAGCCGGACGCGGTGATCGCGCTCTCCGCGCCGACGGTGTACTCCGCAATGAACGCGCTGGACGCGGTCCCGAAGCTGACCGCGCCGGTGCTCTACATGGCCGCCGAGTACGACGAGTCCTTCGGGGAGGATGCGAAGGCGCTGAACAGGGCCGGCACCAAGGCGTCGGAGCACAAGCTGGTCTACGTCAAGGGTGCGGGCGAGCACGGGGTGGCGCTGCTCAACAGCGTGAAGAACTGGGCCACGGTCCGGGCGTTCATCGAGAAGTACGGTTCCTGAAGAAGTTCCGGTCTTCATTTGGATTACTGGTTCATGGTTACTGATTCCGGTCAGGTGAGCTCAGTGGGTCTGGCCGGGCCCGGGGCCAGGTCCGTCTCCTCGAACACCAGAAGTGTGCGGGTGGAGAGCACCTCAGGGATGGCCTGGATCCTGGTCAGGACCAGCTCGCGCAGCGACCGGTTGTCCGGGGTGTGCACCAGCAGCAGGACATCGAAGTCGCCGCTGACCAGTGCGATATGCGCGGCCCCCGGCAGCGCCTGGAGCTGCTCGCGCACGGTGCGCCAGGAATTCTGGACGATCTTGAGAGTGATGTACGCGGAGGCGCCCTGCCCCGCCCGCTCATGGTTCACGCGCGCGCCGAAACCGCGGATCACGCCGTCGTCGATGAGCCGGTTGATCCGGGCATACGCGTTGGCCCGGGACACATGGACGCGATCGGCCACCGATCGTATAGAGGCACGGCCGTCCGTCTGGAGCAGTCGCAGGATGTCGCGGTCGATGGCATCGAGCGGGCGCGCGGGCGGAACCTGGCCGGAGTTCTCGCCCCCGTCGGCCATTTGTTCAGCTGACATGTGCCCGCGCCTCCCTGTCCTGGACGACCTGCCCCTATCCCAGGCTGTGGAGAACCGTTTGTCCACAGGCTGAAGGTGCCTGTAGCCAAAATGCGCTCACGACCGAACAATCGGTAGGTGAGGCACACCACATCCGTGCCTCGGTCAGTGCTCGACATTTCGATGTATTTCGACACCCCTCGATATCGGACGATCCCCCGATGTCGCCAGACGCCGCTCGAAAACCCCCTCGATGCCAGGAGGTGCTTGTCATGACGGTCCAAGAGCTGCCCGGCGCGGCCGCTTACCGGCCCACACCGCCCCCGGCCTGGAAGCCGCTCACCGATCCCGCGCCGCTGCTCCCGGACCCCGAGCCGTACCGTGTGCTCGGTACGGACGCCGTGGCCGATGCCGACCCCGAGCTGCTGCTGCGGCTCTACGCGGAGCTGGTGCGCGGCCGGCGGTACAACGCGCAGGCCACCGCTCTCACCAAGCAGGGCCGGCTCGCTGTCTACCCGTCGAGCACGGGGCAGGAGGCCTGCGAGATAGCAGCCGCGCTGGTTCTGGAGGAGCGTGACTGGCTCTTTCCCAGTTATCGCGACACGCTGGCGGCCGTGGTGCGCGGCCTGGACCCGGTCGAGGCACTGACGCTGCTGCGCGGCGACCGGCACACCGGTTACGACCCGCGCGAGCACCGCATCGCCCCGCTCTGCACCCCCCTCGCCACTCAGCTGCCGCATGCGGTGGGCCTGGCACACGCGGCGCGCCTCAAGGGCGACGACGTGGTGGCGCTGGCCATGGTCGGTGACGGCGGGACCAGCGAGGGCGATTTCCACGAGGCGCTGAATTTCGCGGCCGTCTGGCGGGCCCCGGTCGTCTTCCTTGTACAGAACAACGGCTTCGCGATCTCTGTACCGCTGGCCAAGCAGACTGCCGCTCCGTCCCTGGCGCACAAGGCCGTGGGATACGGGATGCCGGGACGGCTTGTGGACGGCAATGATGCGGTCGCCATGCACCAGGTCCTCGGTGAGGCGGTCGCACGGGCTCGGAGCGGCGGTGGTCCGACGCTGGTCGAGGCGGTGACGTACCGCATGGATGCCCATACGAACGCCGATGACGCCACGCGGTACCGCGTCGACAGCGAAGTGGAGGCGTGGCGTGCGCACGATCCGATCCAGCTCCTGGAGCGGGAGCTGACCGGGCGCGGGTTGCTCGGCGACGACGGGATCGAGGAGGCGCGCGCGGCCGCGGAGGGGATGGCTGCCGCTCTGCGCGAGCGGATGAATGCCGATCCGGTGCTCGACCCGATGGATCTCTTTGCCCATGTGTACGCGGAGCAGACCACGCAACTGCGGGAGCAGGCCGCCCGGTTGCGTGTCGAGCTGGAGGCCGAGCAGGGCCAGCACGGCCACAACGACCTGGAGGAAGGGCGATGACCACGGCAGCGGCGTCGGCTGGAGAGCGGACGGCGAAGGCCAAACCCGCCACCATGGCGCAGGCGCTCGGGCGAGCGCTGCGCGACTCGATGGCCGAAGACCCGACGGTGCATGTCCTCGGCGAGGACGTCGGCACGCTCGGTGGGGTCTTCCGGATCACCGACGGTCTGGCGAAGGAGTTCGGCGAGGACCGTTGCACGGACACCCCGCTGGCCGAGGCGGGCATCCTCGGCACGGCCGTCGGCATGGCGATGTACGGGCTGCGGCCCGTGGTGGAGATGCAGTTCGATGCCTTTGCCTATCCGGCGTTCGAGCAGCTCATCAGCCATGTCGCCAAGATGCGGAACCGGACGGCCGGTGCCATGCCGTTGCCGATCACGGTCCGGGTGCCGTACGGCGGCGGGATCGGTGGCGTCGAGCATCACAGCGACTCCTCGGAGGCGTACTACATGGCGACGCCCGGCCTCCATGTCGTCACGCCCGCCACGGTCGAGGATGCGTACGGGCTGCTGAGGGCATCGATCGCCTCCGACGATCCTGTGGTCTTCCTGGAGCCGAAGCGGCTCTACTGGTCGAAGGCGGACTGGTCGCCCGAGGCACCGGTGGCCGTGGAGCCGATCGGACGGGCTGTCGTCCGCCGGCCCGGGCGCAGCGCGACGCTGATCACGTACGGGCCGTCGCTGCCGGTCTGTATGGAGGCTGCGGAAGCGGCCGTCGAAGAGGGCTGGGATCTCGAAGTCGTCGACCTGCGCTCACTGGTGCCGTTCGACGACGAGACCGTCGCCGCTTCCGTGCGGCGTACGGGGCGCGCCGTCGTCGTCCATGAGTCCTCCGGTTTCGGCGGTCCGGGCGGCGAGATCGTGGCCCGGGTCACCGAGCGCTGCTTCCATCATCTGGAGGCGCCGGTGCTGCGGGTCACCGGGTTCGATATTCCGTATCCGCCGCCGATGCAGGAGCGGCACCATCTGCCGGGCGTGGACCGGGTGCTCGACGCGGTCGCCCGCTTGCAGTGGGAGGCGGAGAGCTGATGCCTCAGGTATTCGAATTCAAGCTGCCGGACCTCGGCGAAGGGCTCACCGAGGCGGAGATCGTGCGCTGGCTGGTGGAGGTCGGCGATGTCGTCGCCATCGACCAGCCGGTCGTCGAGGTCGAGACGGCCAAGGCGATGGTGGAGGTGCCGTGCCCTTACGGGGGCGTGGTGACCGCGCGGTTCGGCGAGGAGGGCACGGAACTTCCGGTCGGGGAGCCGCTGTTGACGGTGGCGGTTGGGTCCGAGGGAGCCTTGGGGTCCGTGGGATCGGCGGGCTCGGGGGCCGGTTCGGGCGGGGCGGGTTCCGGCTCCGGTTCCGGGTCCGGTGAGGCGGAGGCATCCGGCAATGTTCTGGTCGGATACGGGACGGGCGCACCGGTGGCGCGCCGTCGACGGGTCCGTCCCGAGGCGATGGCGGCGCCTGTTGTCGCACATGTGACGGCTGCGGCTGCGGTTTCTGCGGCTGTTCCGGACGCGGCGCAGGGGCCGGTGGCCGTCGTTTCCCCGCTGGTGCGGAAACTGGCGCGGCAGCATGATCTTGATCTGCGGCAGCTGGCGGGTTCCGGGCCCGACGGGCTGATCCTGCGGTCCGACGTCGAATCCGCGATCAGGGCAGTCGCAGAGGGGGCGGCGGCTCCCATGCCGACCTCGGTGCCGGAGTCGGTATCGGAAGCGACGTCGCTGCCTCCGGTGCAGTCGTCGGTGGCGCAGAAGGCTGCGAGTCCGGCCGTGGAGCGGATTCCGCTGCGCGGTGTACGGGGCGCGGTCGCCGGCAAGTTGGTGCGCAGCCGCCGGGAGATCCCCGATGCCACGTGCTGGGTCGACGCCGACGCCACCGAGCTGATGGCGGCCAGATCCGCGATGAACAGGGCCACTGGTCCGGCCGCCGGGTCCAAGGTTTCGGTGCTCGCCCTGCTGGCGCGTATCTGCACCGCTGCACTGGCCCGGTTCCCCGAGCTCAACTCCACGGTCGACCTGGAAGCGCGGGAGATCGTGCGGCTGCCGGAGGTTCATCTCGGGTTCGCGGCCCAGACGGAGCGGGGCCTGGTTGTCCCTGTCGTACGGGATGCGCAGACCCGGAACGCGGAGTCGATCGGGGCCGAGATCGCCCGGCTGACCGAGGCGGCCCGGACCGGGAGGCTGACCCCGGCGGAGCTGACCGGCGGCACGTTCACGCTGAACAACTACGGGGTGTTCGGAGTCGACGGTTCGACTCCGATCATCAACCACCCGGAGGCGGCGATGCTGGGCGTCGGCCGGATCGTGCCCAAGCCGTGGGTGCACGAGGGCGAGCTGGCCGTACGCCAGGTCGTCCAGCTCTCGCTGACCTTCGACCACCGGGTCTGCGACGGCGGTACGGCCGGTGGCTTCCTGCGCTACGTGGCCGACTGCGTGGAACAACCGGCGGTGCTGCTGCGCGCGTTGTAGGCGGGAAGGGGCGCGGGCTCCCGTTTCCTCCCCTCGCTGATCCACTGGATTGCGGACGGGGAGATCAACGGGAGGCTGCGGCCCGCATACTCGGATGCATGACCGCATATGACGCCATCGTCCTTGCCGGAGGGGCCGCCAAGCGGCTCGGCGGCGCCGACAAGCCCGGAATCCGGGTCGGTGGCCGCGCGCTGCTCGACAGGGTGCTGGCGGCCTGTGCCGATGCGTCGGCCACCGTGGTGGTGGGCGGGCGGCGGCCCACCGTGCGCGCAGTGACCTGGACGCGCGAAGAACCTCAGGGCGGAGGCCCGTTGGCCGCGCTCGGCGCCGGGGTCCGGTGCACCGCCGCGGAATGGGTTCTCGTACTCTCCGCCGATCTGCCGTTCCTCGGGGAGAGCGCGGTCGGAGCGCTGCTGGCCGCCGCCGGTGGCGGGCAGCGGGACGGGGTCCTGTGTACCGATCAGGACGGTCGCGACCAGCCTCTCGTCGCCGCGTACCGTGCCGAACCGCTGCGCCGCGAGCTAGCCCTGCTCGCCACTGAGCACGGCAGTCTGTCCGGACTTCCCCTGCGGTTGCTGACGAATGAACTCGACCTTGCCCGGGTGGGTGCCGGTCCCCTCGCCTCCTTCGACTGCGACACCTGGGAGGACATCGCGTCGGCCCGTGCTCGTATCAGAGAGCATGGGACCGTGCTGGACGAATGGATCACCGCAGTCAAGAACGAACTGGGCATCGAGCTCGACGTCGACACCGACGTCCTGCTCGATCTCGCCCGTGACGCCGCCCACGGCGTCACCCGGCCCGCCGCGCCCCTGACGACCTTCCTGGTCGGGTACGCGGCGGCGAAGGCGAGCAGCGACGGCGACGGCCCGGCGGCGGTGGCCGAGGCCGCCCGCAAGGCTGCTGCGCTCGCACTTCGGTGGGCGGACGAGAACGAGACGCAATGACAGCCCATAACGGCAGGTCCGACCCGCCTTCGGCGGCCGGCGTTGCGTCGATGGGCGTCGGGCCCTCGGCAGGCGTGGTGCCCTCGGCAGGTGTCGGGACTTCGGCCCGTGACCATCCGGAGTCGGCCGACTGCGTGCTGGAGTCAGGTGATCGGTCGTCGGCCTTCAACTCCTCCTCGACGGTCGGTTCGTCTTCGGTGGCCAACCCGCCGTCAGCGGTCAACTCGCCCTCGGCGAATGACCGTCCTCCGGCGGCGCATCGGGGCCCGACTCCTGACGAGCTGCGGGCCGCCGAGGAGGACAGGGCTGTTGAACAGGCCCTCGCTCTGGTCGGGCGTCAGTCGTCGGACGAGCCCCGCCCCGCACGTCGACCTCAGTCCGTGGATCAGCCCCACACTGCGGATCAGCCCCACTTCATGGACTTTGGCCCCTTGGGGCAACCGAACTCCACGGACCTGCCCCGCCCCACGGAAAGACTCGCGTCCGCATCCCAGTTTCTGCCCTCGCCCCCGAACCGGAGCGCCGACCGCCCCCATGGGCGTGACCGGCGCAGTCGGGCGACGCCCTGGCGGGAGGCGCGTGCCCTCGCCGCACGGTCGGGCCGGGACGCTCCCGCCCGCGTCCGGCGACGCCCCCTCGACCAGGCGCTCGGACACGTACTCGCCGAGCCGCTCGTCGCGCTCACCGACCTGCCGTCCTTCGACACCTCCGCCATGGACGGCTGGGTCGTCACCGGACCCGGGCCGTGGACCATCCGCAAGGTCGAAGGAGCCGGAAACGAGAAGGGTTCCGGGGACACGGATGCAGGTCCACGCCCAGCCCAGGATCTGGGCATCCTTGCCGGGCACAGCACCCCCGCCACGCTCCCCGACGGCGAGGCCGTACGGATCGCCACCGGCGCCCGCATCCCGGCGGATGCCAATGCCGTGATCCGCAGCGAACACGCTCACGTGGACGAGGCCAAGGGGCTGCTCCACGCGAAGCATCAGGTGCTCCCCGGACAGGACATCAGGCCCCGTGGTCAGGAATGCCGTTCCGGCGATCAACTCCTGCCCGCCCGGGCCCTGGTGACGCCCGCTGTCCTCGGTCTGGCCGCCGCCGCCGGGTACGACGAGCTCGTCATCGTCCCCCGCCCTCGCGTCGATGTCCTTGTCCTCGGTGACGAACTGCTGACCAGCGGTCTGCCGCACGACGGGCTGATCCGTGACGCGCTCGGCCCGATGATCGGCCCCTGGCTGCGCGCGCTGGGAGCAGATGTCTCCGCCCCGCAGCGCCTCGGCGACGACGCGGAGGCCCTCCGTCGCGTCCTCACCACCTCCGACGCCGATCTGGTCATCACCACCGGCGGTACCGCCTCGGGCCCTGTCGACCACGTCCACCCGGTCCTTGCCGAGATCGGGGTCGAGTTGCTGATCGACGGCGTCGCGGTCCGCCCCGGTCACCCGATGCTGCTGGCCCGGCTCAAGATGGAGGGTTCAGACGTGGGCCCGTATCTCGTCGGACTGCCCGGCAATCCCCTGGCCGCCGTCTCCGGGCTCCTCACACTCGCCGAGCCTCTGCTCCGCGGGCTGGCCGGCCTTGCGCCGGAGGCGCCGTACCGGGTCGTCGTACGCGACGAGGTGCACGGGCACCCGCACGACACCCGTCTTGTGCCTGTCGTCCACCGCACAGGCACCACCGGCTACCTCGGCGACGCGCGAACCGGCAGCGGTGCCGAGCACGTCGTACCGCTGCACTACAACGGTCCGGCGATGCTCCGAGGAGTTGCCGCGGCGGACGGACTGGCCGTCGTGCCACCGGGCGGGGTACGGTCCGGCACCGAGGTAGAGATTCTCGACCTACCGTGGGCCTCGGCGACGCCGTGGACGGAAGGGTGTTTCACGTGAAACTTCCCGGCCACGATGCGATGGCCAGGCGCGCCGACGAGCATGTCGCGCCCACGCGGGTGCAGCTCCCGCGCAGGGTCGTCACCGGACCGGCGCGGCAGGTCGCCAAGCGGCTGATGATGGCGTTGATGGTGCTGGTCGCCACCGTGCTGATCGTCTGGCTCGACCGCAGTGGATATCACGACGCCGCCGATGACAACGTCGACCTGCTGGACGCGGTGTACTACGCGACGGTCACCCTCTCCACCACCGGGTACGGCGACATCACCCCGTACGGGGACGGCGCCCGGCTCACCAATGTGGTGCTCGTGACACCGCTGCGGGTGCTCTTCCTGATCATCCTGGTCGGCACCACTCTCGAGGTCCTTACGGAACGGACCCGGGAGGACTTTCGGCTGAAGCGTTGGAGAACCAACTTGCGTGACCACACCGTTGTCGTCGGCTTCGGCACGAAAGGCCGTTCGGCCATCCAGACCCTGCGGGCCACCGGCCTGAAGAAAGAACAGATCGTCATCGTCGACCCGGCGACCAAGGTGATAGAGATTGCCAACGCCGAAGGGTTCGTGGGCGTGGTCGGCGATGCGACGCGCAGTGAGGTGCTGTTGAGGGCCGAGCTCCAGAAGGCGCGTCAGATCATCATCGCCACCCAGCGCGACGACACGGCGGTGCTGGTGGCGTTGACTGCGCGCCAGCTCAACCGCGGCGCGAAGATCGTCGCCGCGGTGCGCGAGGAGGAGAACGCTCCGCTGCTCCGGCAGTCCGGCGCCGACGCCGTGATCACCAGCGCCAGCGCGGCGGGCCGGCTGCTCGGCCTCTCCGTCCTCAGCCCCAGCGCGGGCACGGTGATGGAGGACCTGATCCAGCAGGGCAGCGGTCTCGATCTCGTCGAACGGCCGGTGATAAAGGCCGAGGTGGGCAAGAGCGTCCGGGAGACCGACGATCTCGTGGTCAGCGTGTTGCGCGGGCATCGGCTGATCGGATACGACGATCCGGCGGCCAGTCCGCTCCAGTTGACGGACCGTTTGATCACCATCGTGCGTGCCTCGAACGAACCACTGCCGATCAACCCGGCTACGGGCACGCCGCGCCCGTAGCCGGGAATCGCGCCGCGCACGTAGCGGGCGTCGCCAAGGCACGGTTCGCTTCCACCGGCCCGGCCCGCTGCCCAAGGTGTCGCCCGGCCCCGTCCACACGGTGTCGCCCGCCTCCCGGCGCCACGGCGTCGCCGGGCCCGCGCCACGGAGTAGCCTCGCCGCCATGTATGCGATCACGATCCCCGAACCCGGTGGCCCCGAGGCGCTCGTATGGGCCGAGGTGCCAGATCCGGTAGCCGGCGAGGGCGAGGTCCTTGTCGATGTCGTGTCCAGCGCTGTCAATCGCGCCGACGTGCTGCAACGGCAGGGGTTCTACAACGCGCCACCCGGCGCGTCCCCGTACCCGGGCCTGGAGTGCGCGGGCCGCATCTCGGCGATCGGGCCCGGTGTCACCGGCTGGTCGGTCGGCGACGAGGTGTGTGCGTTGCTCGCAGGCGGCGGTTACGCGGAGAAGGTCGCCGTCCCCGCAGGGCAGCTGCTGCCCGTACCGGACGGAGTCGACCTGACTCAGGCCGCGGCGCTGCCCGAGGTGACGGCCACGGTCTGGTCGAACGTGTTCATGGTGGCCCATCTGCGCCCCGGCGAAACGCTGTTGGTGCACGGCGGGTCCAGCGGCATCGGCACGATGGCGATCCAGCTCGCCAAGGCAGTGGGCGCACGGGTCGCGGTGACCGCGGGCGGACCGGAGAAGCTCGAGCGCTGCGCGGAGCTCGGGGCCGACATCCTGATCGACTACCGGGAGCAGGACTTCGTCCAGGAGCTGCGCACGGCGACGGACGGGGCCGGTGCGGATGTCATCCTCGACATCGTCGGCGCGAAGTACCTGGAGCGGAACGTGAAGGCACTCGCCGTCAACGGCCGCCTGGCCATCATCGGCCTTCAGGGCGGCGCCAAGGGCGAGCTGAATCTGAGTGCTCTCCTGAACAAGCGGGCCGCCATCACCGCGACCTCGCTGCGTGGCCGTCCGCCCGCCGAGAAGGCCGCCATCGTCGCCGCCGTACGCGAGCACGTCTGGCCGCTGATCGCCGACGGTTTCGTCCGGCCGATCGTGGACCGCACGCTGCCGATGCAGGATGCCGCCGAGGCTCACCGGGTGCTGGAGTCCAGCGCACACATCGGAAAGGTGCTTCTGCAGACACCCGCGGGCTGACGCGCCGCCTTCCCGCACCGCGCAGGAAAAGGCCCGGCACACAGGTCGTTGACCATGTGCGCCGGGCCTTGGCGTTGCTCTGTGATCGAGGTGTGCGAACCAATTGCGATGTACGGACTAGAGATACGGGCCCGACCGGAGGGCCCCGTGCTGGTCCCCGCTGCCGTCCTCGTCCTCGTGTCCGCTTCCCGGTGGAAGGGCGCGCCGCATCTGCTCCAGCTGGGCCCGTGCCGCCATCTGCTGGGCGAACAGCGCCGTCTGGATGCCGTGGAAGAGGCCCTCCAGCCAGCCCACCAACTGGGCTTGTGCAATCCGGAGTTCCGCCTCGGAAGGCACCGACTCCTCGGTGAACGGCAGGGAGAGCCGCTCCAGCTCCTCCACCAGCTCCGGTGCGAGGCCGTCCTCCAGCTCCTTCACGGAGCTTGCGTGGATCTCCTTGAGCCTTACCCGGCTTGCCTCGTCGAGAGGAGCCGCCCTGACCTCCTCCAGGAGCTGCTTGATCATGCTGCCGATGCGCATGACCTTCGCGGGCTGTTCGACCATCTCCGTCACCGGGACCTCACGCGATTCGTCGTCAGTGCCACCGCCGCCGATCGCCATGCCGTCCTGCCCCACTACGAGGACTTGGGGGTGCTCCTGCGACCGTTCATTCCTCGGCATCTCCATGGCGCCATTGTCTCGCACACCTGCCGTACAACACGGTGGTGCCCCCGCAAACGGTTGATCCACCGTTTGCGGGGGCACCGAATCAGCCGGTCAGGCCACTGACCGCACCGCCCCGCGTCATCATCCGGCCCGCCGTGCGAGCGCCAGGCGCGACCGCGTAAACGCTGCCGCGAGCGCCCCGGCCAGCAGCGGGATGCACACGACAAGCAGACCGAGGGTCTCCCAGGGCAGCACGATCGGCGTGTACGCCGACTGCGTGGGATCCATCCGCATCACCTTCAGCGCCTCCCGCAGGTCGATGAGGCGCAGTGCCACCGCGGGCACCAGGCCTGCCAGTGCGCCGAGCACCACACCTGTGAGCGCCACCACCACGCACTGGAAGCCGGACAGCCTCCGCCGCACGCCCGGAGTCGCACCCACCGCGCTGAGCGTGTTGAGATCGGCTTCCGCGTCCGCCTTGGCGAGGCCCGTAGTGATCGCGGCCGCGCCCAGGGTCACCACTCCGGCGAACAGGGTCAGGATCAGCAGGAGGGTGTCCTCCTCCCGCTGGCTGGGCCCGTGGTCGGACTGCACCCAGATGCCGCCGCCGGCCTGATCGATGGCACCGTAAACCCGCTGGTCCTCGGCGGACGTCGGCGCATGGGCGACGGCATACACGCTCCCGGACACCCTGGTGTGCAGGCCGAGCCGCTCTGCGGTCTTCTCCGGAAGGATCATGCGGATTCCAGGGGTGGCGGCGTACTTCGCGGGGGCCACGTACACCTTCAGCTTGTCCACAGTGGTCCGCGCCTTGCCCGGGTGCAGCTTCCAGCTCTTCCTGTCCTTCTCGCTGTACTGGTGGACCGCCTTGACGGTGACCTCGCCGTTCTTTGCGTACGCCGGGTTGAGCAGCACCGGTGTGCCCGCGGCCAGCGCCTTGGCGGCTTCGGGGTCGTCGAGCTTCACATACGTGTCGAGCAGGGCCGCGTCCGCGACGACGATGTTGCTCTCATCGGTGTTGAAGACACCCGACTCCTTCAGGTCGAGGCAGGCGGGGGAACTCATCAGCTTCTTGTGCTCGTCGGCGGAGAGCCGCGCGGCGAGTTCCTCGGCTCCCTTGCCGGTGAGCGGGCAACTGTAGGCCGCGCCGGTGGGCTTGACCAGTTCCAGCGAGCCGCAGTGGCCCTCCTCGTAGATGTTGCAGTCGCTGCCTGCCCAGACCCGCCGGAAGTCCGCGTGTTTGCTGGTGACGGCCATGTTCCGCTCCACCGCTGTCCGAGCCAGAGGAAGGTGCTCGGCCGCCTTCTCGTCGGCGGACGAGACGACGATGGTCCCCTTGGCGAGCGAGGGAATGTAGTCGTATTTCGCCTCGGCCGAATGGCTGGCCATGTATGTGGCGATGGCGACCGAACCCGCGACGGCCGCCATCACCGCGGCGACCGCGGGGGCGGTACGACCGCGGTTGCGGGCCGCGTCGCGCAGCGCCATCCGGGGCGAGAGCGGCAGCCTCTTGCCGAGCCGCCCGAGGAAGCCGACGATCACCGGGATGCAGGCGAGCAGCCCGAGTTCGGCGGTGATCGAGCCGCCGGCGACCAGTGCCGAATCTCCGCTGGTGCCGCCGAGGACGGCGACGGCACAACCGATGGCCAGCATGCAGACGCCCAGGATGGGCAGCACCCGGGAGGAGCGGCGGACGCCGCGCCGTCCTGTGAGCGACTCCAGTACCGACTGCCGGCTCGCCACGATCGCCGGGGCGAATGCCGCCAGGAGACCGGTGATCAGGCCGAGCGCGGCGATGGCCAACAGCTCTGTGGGCTTCAGGGAGAGGGAGCCGAAGCGTTGCCCGGCCCAGTCTTCGATCATGGGGCGGAACGCCGCGGTGAGCCCGAGTCCGGCCACCACACCGGCCACGGCCCCGGTGCCGCCGAGCACCAGACCGCCGCCGAGCACCACGGCCCGGACATGGCGCCTGTCCCCGCCGCAGGTGCCGAGCAGGCCGAGCTGACGGCGGGAGCGGCGCGCGCCGACGGCGAAGGCCGGTCCGGCGAGCAGCACGATCTCCAGGACCGTCATGGCGATCACGGTGATGAGGGCCGTGCTCAGCTCCCCGGAGCTGTCCGAGTACGTGTCGGAGGTCTTCTTGGCCAGCGGGACCTCGGAGTCCGGCGGCGGGTCGAGGACGACCTGGCGGGACTTGACGAGGATGCCCGACTTATTGGCCTCCATGATGTGCGGCCAGGTCACCCCGACCGCTTCGGGGCCTTTGACCAGCCAGCTCTTGGGGCCGGCGTTCGGCGGCAGCACCTTCTTGTCGTGGTCGGCCTTGGCCTTCCACGGCGCGATGACCGCTCCCGGGTCGGCGTACAGGGCCTCGGCCGGCAGCTCGTCGGGCCGCTCGACCACTCCGGTGATCGTGTACTTCTCACCGGAGTTGCGCAGGGTGGTGGACGAACCGATTTGCAGCCCGGTCGACTTGAGGAACGGCTCGGTGGCGGCCATCTCGCCCTTGCCGTGCGGGTAGGCGCCGCGCACCAGGTCGATCTTGCCGCGGGCCAGCTTGTCCGATGTGCGGAACTCGTAGACGTCGGTGTTGGCGATGCCGTACGCGGTGGTGATACTCGCCGGGACGGACTGGATGCTGATCGCCCGTGAGCCCTTGGGGAACGTGGTTCTGATGTCGACCGAGGGGCTGTCGTTCTCCAGCCCCCCGCCTTCGATGTCGAGGTACATCTCCCCGTCGGGCATCTGCTCGATGGGGCCCATCTGCGGGTCGCTGAAGAGAGCGTCGGCGGAGCCCATCTCGGCCGTCAGCTGCTCGGCGGTGGTCGGTGTGACGCTGCGGTACGTCACGTCGAGGGCCGTGACCCCGAGTACCGGCACCGCGATCATCGCGACCACGAGTGCGCTGCGGCCCTTGGCGCGCATCGCATCGCGCCTGGCTATCCGGAGGGAGGCGCGCCAGCCCGTGAAGACGCTCACTTGGCGCCCTCGGCGGCCAGCAGCGAGTCGGCACCGGCGGTGAGCGTCTCGTCGACGATCGAACCGTCGCGGAGGAAGACCACCCGGTCCGCCCAGGCGGCGAACCGCGGTTCGTGCGTCACCATCACGGCGGCCGCACCCTGGTCGCAGCGTCTGCGCAGCAGCGCGAGCACGGCCTCGCCGGTCTCGGAGTCGAGTGCCCCGGTCGGTTCGTCGGCGAGCACGAGGCGCCGGTCCCCCACCAGCGCACGGGCTATCGCGACGCGCTGCTGCTGGCCGCCGGACATCTCGTCCGGGAACCGGTCGGCGATCTCCAGGAGCTTCAACTCCTCCAGCGCCGCCCGTGCCTCCTTGCGGGCCTGGCGCACGGAGACCCCGTCGAGCTCGCGCGGCAGGGCGATGTTCTCGGCGGCGGTGAGTGCCGGGATCAGGTTGTAGTCCTGGAAGACATAACCGACGCTGCGGCGGCGCAGGGCGGCGACGCCCTTGCGGCCGAGGCCGGAGATGTCCTGGCCTTCGATGATGACCTGGCCGCTGGTCGCGGTGTCGAGACCGCCCGCGATGGTCAGCAGGGTGGACTTGCCGGAGCCGGAGGGGCCCATCACGGCGACGAGTTCACCCGTGTGCACGGAGAGGTCGATGCCGCGCAGGGCCTGCACCTCGGCGATGCCGGTGCCGTGGGTGCGGGTGAGTGCTCGGAGTTCGAGCACCGGTGCGGGGACCGACAGCGGCGAACCGGACGAGGACGCGGATCGGGAAGGGGCGCGCGAGGACATGGTGGGTGGTTCCCCCCTTGGAACGGGTCTTGTGGGGCCGACGCCGGACACCGAAGCCATTCGTGGCTGGCGCCGGGTGCGTACGTGGCGGTTAGTGGTTGGCACCGGGTGCGTACGCGGCAGTCCGTGGCCGGCGCCCGGTGCGTATGTGGATGGCCTGAGATCAGTGCCGGTTTCCGAGTGGACTGTGGTCAGCGCCGGGTGCGTGGACGGGCGGTACGGGCCGGGGCGCGGCTGGTCGTACGCACCTCGGGCTCCGGCTCCGTGGCGGCGGCCTCGGCGAGGCGGACCAGCCGCGACTCGCAGTGGTCCAGCCAGCGGGCCTCGGCCTCCGCCTGGAAGATCAGCTGCTCGAGTACGAGCAGCCAGGCGACCTCGTCGCGGTTGGCCGGGACATCGGCGAGGGCCTGTGCCTTGAGGCGGGTGTAGTCCTGCATCGCCTTCACGGTGTGGTGGCGCTGGGACTGGATGACGGCCCGGATGTCGACACCGGGCGCGCCGACCGCCATGGCGAGCTTGATGGCCAGCTCGTCGCGCGGCGGGTTGTTGCGGTCGACGGGCGTGTCGAACCAGCTCCGCAGCTCGGTGCGGCCGTCGTCGGTGATCGCGTAGAGGGCGTGTCCCTGGTCGTCCTCGTCGTCCTGGACGACCAGGCCGTCGCGCTCCAGCCGGCTCAGTGTCGTGTACACCTGGCCGACGTTGAGCGGCCAGGTGGAGCCGGTGCGCGATTCGAATTCGGTGCGGAGCTGGGAGCCGTATCTGGGCCCCCGCTCCAGCAGGGCCAGTAGCCCGTGGCGGATCGACATACTGAGTATGTATACCGAGTATGTTGCTTCACGCAAGTCCCTGCCGGAGTGTGTGGGAGCTGGTGGGAGGCCGGTGGGCCGACTCAGTTCGGGCGGCGCAACCGGAATGCCAGGAAGCCCAGCCCCACTCCTATCAGTGCGATTCCGGCGCCCAGGGACACCCGCTGCACCCGCTCACCGGCAGGCCCGTCGAGTGCCTGCGGATGGAGCCGACCGGCTTCGGGGGACGCGCTCGCCGCCGGTGTCCCGGCGGTCACCGGCGCGGGGTCGGTCGCCGGGGGCCGCGCGTCGGGCTCGTCGAACGAACCGTCCGCGGGCGCGAGCTCCCACGGCAGGAGTTGCCGCCCGGGCCGGAGTCGCCCCTCGCCGGCCTCGCGCCCGGCGAGCGGGGGCTGCGCTTCGGGAGGTGGCGACCCTGCGTACGCGGTGGTGGAGGAGGGGGCGGAGGAGGGTGAGGCCGAGGGGGAGCCGGAGGCCGGGGAAGAGGGCGCAGGGGATGATGCCGGGGGCGCGGGGGCGGCCGCGGCGCCCACCGAGGGAGTGGTCATCGGTACGGCCGAAGGAGTGGCCGAATCCTTGCCTGACGGTTCGACGCCGGGGGTGGTGGAAGGCGGGTCGGAAGGGCCGGCCGGCGTGGTCGGGGGCGGCGCCGCCGAGGCGTTGGCTGCCCCCGGCGTCCCACCGGGGGTACGCCGGTCCGCGTGCGCCACGCCAGTTGCGCCCCCCAGCGCCGCGCCCGCCGTCAATATGAGGCAGGCCACGCACCTCGTGGACCGTGAGGGGAGAAGTCCTGGAGCCATGCGGCCAGCGTCACATGTGGCGATATGTCCAGCATCTCGGATATGTGACGGCCTTAAGGGGTGCCGTCACGTGTATGCGGCCCGGGAAGCCCGCCTTCTCACGTACCGAGCCGCCACTTCCGTGCACCCGTGTACCCGTCTACCCGTGTACACGTCCGCTCAGGCCGGGTCGCCCGTCGCGATGCGCAGCTCGAAGTGGGCGCCTGTCTTGGACACGGCCGTCCCGGAGGTCGGGAACTGATCGACGACCTGGTCCTCCGCGTACGCGTTCCCCGGCACCTTGATCTGCTTGATCGTCCAACCCGCCGCGTCCGCGCACGCCTTCGCGGAGAGGATGTCCTTGTAGAGGAAACTCGGTGCGTTGACCTTGCTCGGGTCGTCGTTGTCCTCCAGGGCGTCCGTGCAGTCATCGGTCTTCATCGTCCGGTTCCGCTCCGGATCCTTGTGCTCGCTCGCGGCCGGCGATTCGTTCGCGGAGGAGCCACCGCCCGTATCCGAGTTCTTCAGCGAGAGCACCGTGATCAGCCCGCCGATCGCGATCAGCGCGACCACGATCGAGCCGATGATCACCGGCGTGTTCCGCTTGGAGCCGCCCGCGCCGGAGCCGGACTGCGGCTGCGGCGCGATCGTGTAGGGCGGCGGGGTCTGCTGCATGGGGGACATCGGCGCCTGGCTCTGGTATGCCGGAGCCGACTGCGGATAGCCGTACGAGGGAGCCGGCGTGGGTGCCGGGGTCGGCGGACCGTACGGCCCCGACCGGGCGCCCGACTGGTACGGGCCCGGCTGGTACGGCGTCTGGACGTTCTGCGGCGCCGGGGTGGACTGGTCGACCGGCGGGAAGACCGCGGAGCCGACGCCCGAGCCGCTGTTCGACGGTGCGCCGCCGCCGGTGACGATCATCGGGGCGCCCGTCTGCCCGCTCGCGTTCAGCACGCGCGCGATCTCGTCCTGCATCGCCGCGGCGCTCGGGAAGCGCTCGTTCGGGTTCTTCTTCAGCGCACGCGCGACGAGCGCGTCCATCGCGGGAGTGATCGACCGGTTGATGGTGGAGGGCGCGACCGGCTCCTCCTGGACGTGCGCGTACGCGATGGCGAGCGGCGAGTCCGCGTCGAACGGGATGCGTCCGGTCAGCAGCTGGAACAGCATGATGCCGACCGAGTACAGGTCGGAGCGCGCGTCCACCCCGCGGCCGAGGGCCTGCTCGGGGGAGAGGTACTGCGGGGTGCCGACGACCATGCCGGTCTGCGTCATCGACGTGACGCCCGACTGCATGGCGCGGGCGATGCCGAAGTCCATGACCTTCACGACACCGCGCTTGGTCATCATCACGTTTCCGGGCTTGATGTCGCGGTGGACCAGGCCCATCTCGTGGCTGGTGTCCAGCGCGGCCAGCACATCGGCCGTCACCTTGAGTGCCCTGTCGGCAGGCATCGCACCGTAACTCCGAATGTCCGCCTGGAGCACTGAGCCGAGGGGCTGCCCCTCCACGTACTCCATGACGATGTACGGCATCAGCGCGCCGCCGAGCTCGTCCTCGCCGGTGTCGAAGACCGAGACGATGTTGGTGTGCTGCAGTTTGGCGACGGCCTGCGCCTCGCGCCGGAACCGCTCACGGAAGGACTGCTCGCGGCCCAGCTCCGTGTGCAGCGTCTTGATCGCGACCTGGCGGTCCAGCGCGGAGTCGTACGCCAGGTATACGGACGCCATCCCGCCCTCGCCGAGCAGGTCGCGAAGCTGGTACCGGCCGCCGGCGACCGCACCGCCCGCATAGCGGCCCTGAGCGCCGTGTGCGCCGTCCTGGCTCATGACTTGCTTCCCCCTCGGCGCGCGAATGACGCGATGATCTTCATTACGCGCCAAGTCTGCCCGAGGGGTACGACACGTCAAGCCAGGTGCCCGTTCCGT
This sequence comes from Streptomyces sp. NPDC002785, assembly GCF_040295565.1. Classification (NCBI taxonomy): domain Bacteria; kingdom Bacillati; phylum Actinomycetota; class Actinomycetes; order Kitasatosporales; family Streptomycetaceae; genus Streptomyces; species Streptomyces sp. NPDC002785. Next base: position 86,519 of record NZ_JBEOVN010000001.1, read on the forward strand.
GACCCTACGCACAAGAAGCGTCTCGGAAGCGTTACAGGAACCGCATGGAATTTGCGCGCGCGGCACGCCGGCCGGTTGGATGACGCGTCCGTCCCGGGGACGGGGTGTCCGGCGGAGGCTGTAGCGTGACGTGGCAATGCAGCTAGACACCGTGAGAACCCGCGGACGCGCGGACAGATACGACGGCGAGGACTGATGGCACCCGATTCCGAAGCAAACGGCGGCGGAGTTTCGGATGGCACCGACTCCTGGGGCGTCGACGGCGTCGTCGGTGACGGGCGTTACCGGATGACCCACCGGCTCGGCCGGGGCGGCATGGCGGAGGTCTTCGCGGCCGAGGACGTCAGGCTGGGACGTACGGTCGCGGTGAAGCTCCTGCGTTCCGATCTCGCCGAGGACCCGGTCTCCAAGGCCCGGTTCACGCGCGAGGCACAGTCGGTCGCGGGCCTCAACCACCATGCGATCGTCGCCGTGTACGACTCCGGCGAGGACGTCGTGGGCGGCCAGACCGTCCCCTACATCGTGATGGAGCTCGTCGAGGGCCACACCATCCGCGATCTGCTGCTCGATGCCGAGGCCCCGCCGCCCGAGCAGGCGCTGATCATCGTCTCGGGTGTGCTGGAAGCCCTCGCGTACTCGCACCAGCACGGCATCGTGCACCGTGACATCAAGCCGGCCAACGTGATCATCACGAACTCGGGCGCCGTCAAGGTGATGGACTTCGGCATCGCCCGTGCGCTGCACGGCGCGCAGTCGACGATGACGCAGACCGGCATGGTCATGGGCACGCCGCAGTACCTCTCCCCCGAGCAGGCGCTGGGCAAGGCCGTCGACCACCGCTCCGACCTCTATGCCACCGGCTGCCTGCTGTACGAACTCCTGGCGCTGCGGCCCCCGTTCACGGGTGAGACGCCGCTCTCCGTGGTGTATCAGCATGTGCAGGACATTCCGGTCCCGCCGTCCGAGGTTTTGGGCGCGGTGCCGCCGGAGCTGGACGGGCTGGTCATGCGCTCGCTCGCGAAGGACCCGGACGACCGGTTCCAGAGCGCTGAGGAGATGCGCGGCCTCGTCCAGTACAGCCTGCAGATGCTTCAGGTGCAGGGCGGCCACACGGGCGCGTGGAACACCGGCCCGGTCGCGATGCACGAAGGCGGACACACCCCGGCCATGGGCATGGCCGGGGGCACGATGGCGATGAGCCAGCCGCAGCACGGGGACACCTCGCAGGGCCCGATCCTGCCGCCGATGAACCCCGACGACGGTGGCTACGAAGGCGGACACCAGGGCGGGGGCGGTCGCGGCAAGCTGTGGCTGTTCGTCGTGCTCGCGCTGATCGCGATCGGCGCCGGTGTCGCCTTCGCGGTCAGCGCGGCGAAAGACACCGGCAAGCAGCAGGAGAAGAAGCCCGTGCCGGCCTCCAGCTCGCCGTCCCCGTCGAAGACTTCGCCCTCGCCGAGCGACAAGCAGAGTGAGGGCGGCCAGCTGCCGGAGAACTCCACCGGCAACCAGCAGGACTCACCGCCGAAGAAGCACTATTCCCCGCCCTTCACGCCGAGCCATTCGCCCGAGGCGCCGTCGACCGAGCCGTCGAATCCGGCCACGGGTGGCACCACCGACGGCGGCACGGGTGCGACCGACGGCGGCACCGGGGCGACGGACGGCGGCACCGGGGCGACGGACGGCGGCACGGGTGCGACGGACGGCGGCACCGGTGCGACGGACGGCGGCACCGGTGCGGCCGACGGCGGCACGGGTACGTCGACCGGAACCTCTGCCGGCGCGGCCGGTGCGGCCGGCACCACCGCGGGTACCACCGTCCCGTAACCGCGCAGAGCGTTCACGGGGTGAGCTCACCCCGTGAACGCTTCGCACACCGCCTCGTACTCGCGCGTCCACCAGACCGCCAGGGCCGACACCGCAGGGAACTGCGGGTCGGCCCTTCGGTCGTGCAGGCAGTATCGCCAGCGCAGTATCCAGAAGTCGTTGAGCCGCTCCCACCACACCCGGTGCACCGCCGCGGCCAGTTCCGCCGCCCCCGCCCCGGCCGCCCGCCGGTAGGCCCCCGCGTACGCCCGTACCTTCTCCAGCTCCAGCTGCCCGGCCGGCTGTACGAAGAAGATCGCCGCGGCCCGTACCGCCTCCTCCGCGCGCGGCTGGACCCCCAGCCGGTCCCAGTCGAGGATCGCGACCGGCTCCGTGCCCCGGTAGAGGACGTTCAGCGGGTGGAAGTCACCGTGCACCCAGCCGGTGGCCGGGATGTCGGGTGTGGGCGGCCTGCGGGCGGCGTGCTGTTCCAGCAGGATCCGCCGCTCCAGGAGGCGGTGCTCGGCCAGCTCGTCGAAGGAGTCCCGGGGGCGGCGCCCGCGCGCGGCCGTCAGCAGGTCGTCGATCAGCGCGAAGGTGTCGGCGGGGTCGGGGCTCCGGTATCCGCCGGACCGTTGCGCGAGCCCCGTGCCCGCCTCCATGATCTGTTCGAGTCCGATGTGCACCGCCCCGAGCAGCGCTCCGAGCCGTTGCGACTGGGCTGCGGTGAGCTGGGCGCCGGCCCGGTGCAGTCCGTCGACCCAGGGGTGCAGGGCGTAGCACCGCCCGCCGATCTCCGTGACCGTGTCGCCCTCGGTGTCCTCCACGGGCGGGGCGACGGGCACGCCGAGTGACTGCAGCCGCTGGGTGGCGCGGTGCTGGCGGACGATCGTGGCGCGGTCACCGGTGGAGTCGTCGAGGTGATGCTTGAGGAAGTAGGAGCCGCGGGTGGTGGAGACGCGGTAGCCGTGGTTGAGCAGGCCCTGGGTGACAGGCTTGCAGGTGAGGGGCTCACCGGCATCCGGGTAGCGGCGCAGCACCTCGTCCACCGGAGGGACGGGAGGACGGGGCGCGGCCGAACGGGGCGCGGATGAGCACAGCACCTCGCCGGCCGGCGGAGCAGACGGAAGGGTTACAGATGAGCGCGGCACTCGCCAGATGTTAGATCACGCTGCGTTGCGGATCGGTTGACTTGCGTGGAAGCCCAGGGTGTGCACGGAGACGAAGTGCGGGTCGACCCCGAGGTAGGCCGGGGCGAAGGGCTCCCCGTTCACCTGGACGGGGGCGGCACCGAAGCGCTCCCGTTGTTCGGGGGTCGGGTGCACGATCTCGGCGGGGCCGGTGAACTGCACGGACCACAGCTCGCCGTCGTCCGCCGAGCGTGCGGTGTTGAAGTTGTCCGCTCCGTACGCCACGACCGTGCCGTCGAAGGCCTCGTGGTAGCCGAGGCCGCTGTGCATTCGAAGAACGATGTGGCCGTCGACCACGATGTGGCGGGCGACCGCCAGTATCGGGAGGGCCCGCATGCTCGTCGCCAGCCGGCCGTACGGGACGTGGCCGAGCAGTTCGATCGCGTGGAGTTCCTCAGAGGGCATGTCCTCCACTCTCCGCCACCGGGGAGGCCTGAAAAAGAGGCCGCGGCCCCAGGTGGCCCAGGACCAAAGTCCCGAGGATCACCGAGGACCGCGGCCGCTCCGTGCACGTCCAGGTCCTACCGCCACGCGGCGCTCAGCCCTTTTCCGCCTGCAGCCTGGCCACGTACGCGGCGGCCTGCGAGCGCCGTTCCATGCCCAGCTTGGAGAGCAGGCTGGAGACATAATTCTTGATCGTCTTCTCGGCGAGGTGCAGCCGCTCGCCGATCACCCGGTTCGTCAGCCCCTCCCCGATCAGATCGAGGATCTTGCGCTCCTGATCGGTGAGACCGGCGAGCTTGTCGTCGCTCCGGCCCTTCTTGCCGTCGCGCAGCCGCTCCAGCACCCGGGTGGTCGCCACCGGGTCCAGCAGCGACTTCCCGGCCGCCACGCCCCGTACCGCGCTCAGCAGTTCGCTGCCGCGGATCGCCTTCAGTACATATCCCGACGCGCCCGCCATGATCGCGTCGAAGAGCGCCTCGTCATCGGCGTACGAGGTCAGCATCAGGCATTTGATGTTCTCGTCCCGGGAACGGATCTCCCGGCAGACCTCCACCCCGCTCCCGTCCGGCAGCCGCACATCGAGCACCGCCACATCGGGCCGGGTCGCGGGGATGCGGACCAGTGCGTCCGCCACCGTGCCGGCCTCGCCGACGACCTCGATGTCGTCCTCGGCGGAGAGCAATTCATGGACTCCGCGCCGGACGACTTCGTGGTCATCCAGCAGAAAAACAGTGATTTTTCCTTGTTCGCGCACAAAATGCAGTCTCACACACTCGCCTCTTCCCTGCCGCCGAACGGCGGGATAACGTGCCGTTGTTCCGGCGGCCTGCAAGGCTGTTCCCAGTGCTGTGACCAGCGAAGTTCCCGACTTTTTCGATTTACTTGGAAATCCAAGCAAAATCGCAGGTCAGATAGGGTTTCGCAGTTATACGGCGTACTGGGTAACGTGCTTTTGGCAGGGTGCTCGCCGGGGCACCTGTCACGCCTGTTCCCGGACCGAGCGGCACCCACCCCGTGCACGGGTACGGACAGGCGAGCCGCACTGGCTTCCCGGCAGACCCCGGGGGCCGGACCGACGGAGGAGCACGCACGTGACCGTGGAGAGCACTGCCGCGAGCAAACCGCGACGCAGCAGTAAGCGGACCAGCGCCGTGAAAACGCCCGCTAAGACGTCCGCAAAGACGCCCGCCAGGACGCCACAGAGTTCCGAGCCCGAGCTCGTGCAACTGCTGACACCCGAGGGCGAGCGGGTGGAGCATCCCGACTACCAGATCGACCTGACCGCCGAAGAGCTGCGCGGTCTGTACCGGGACATGGTCCTGACCCGCCGCTTCGACGCCGAGGCCACCGCCCTGCAGCGCCAGGGCGAGCTGGGCCTGTGGGCCTCGCTGCTCGGCCAGGAAGCCGCCCAGATCGGCTCCGGCCGGGCCCTGCGCGACGACGACTACGTTTTCCCGACCTACCGGGAGCACGGCGTCGCCTGGTGCCGGGGCGTCGACCCGACCAATCTGCTGGGGATGTTCCGCGGTGTGAACCACGGTGGCTGGGACCCGAACAGCAACAACTTCCACCTGTACACGATCGTCATCGGCTCGCAGACCCTGCACGCCACCGGCTACGCCATGGGCGTCGCCAAGGACGGCGCGGACTCGGCCGTGATCGCGTACTTCGGCGACGGTGCCTCCAGCCAGGGAGACGTCGCAGAGTCCTTCACCTTCTCCGCGGTCTACAACGCCCCGGTCGTCTTCTTCTGCCAGAACAACCAGTGGGCGATCTCCGAGCCGACCGAGAAGCAGACCCGTGTCCCGCTCTACCAGCGCGCGCAGGGCTTCGGCTTCCCCGGCGTCCGGGTCGACGGCAACGACGTACTCGCCTGTCTGGCCGTCACCAGGTCGGCGCTGGAGCGGGCCCGCCGTGGGGAAGGGCCCACGCTCGTCGAGGCGTTCACCTACCGCATGGGGGCGCACACCACCTCCGACGACCCGACGAAGTACCGGGCCGACGAGGAGCGGGCCTCCTGGGAGGCCAAGGACCCGATCCTGCGGCTGCGTACGTACCTGGAGAAGCAGGGCGCGGCCGACGAGGCGTTCTTCACCGCGCTGGAGGCGGAGAGCGAGGCCCTCGGCAAGCGGGTGCGTGAAGCGGTACGGGCGATGCCCGATCCGGACCCGATGGCGATCTTCGATCACGCCTACGCCGACGGGAACCCGCTCGTCGACGAGGAGCGCGCCCAGTTCGCCGCCTACCAGGCATCGTTCGCCGAGGAGGGCAACTAGCCATGGCCATGGAAAAGATGTCCATTGCGAAGGCTCTCAACGAGTCGCTGCGCAAGGCTCTCGACACCGACCCCAAAGTCCTCATCATGGGTGAGGACGTCGGCAAGCTGGGTGGGGTCTTCCGGATCACCGACGGACTCCAGAAGGACTTCGGCGAGGACCGGGTGATCGACACGCCGCTCGCCGAGTCCGGCATCGTCGGTACGGCGATCGGCCTGGCCCTGCGCGGCTACCGGCCCATCGTGGAGATCCAGTTCGACGGCTTCGTCTTCCCCGCGTACGACCAGATCGTCACGCAGCTTGCGAAGATGCACGCCCGGGCGCTCGGCAAGATCAAGCTGCCGGTCGTCGTGCGGATTCCGTACGGCGGCGGCATCGGCGCCGTTGAGCACCACAGCGAGTCTCCCGAGGCCCTGTTCGCGCACGTCGCGGGCCTGAAGGTGGTCTCGCCCTCGAACGCGAGCGACGCCTACTGGATGATGCAGCAGGCCGTCCAGAGCGACGACCCGATCATCTTCTTCGAGCCGAAGCGCCGCTACTGGGACAAGGGCGAGGTCGAGACCGACTCCATCCCCGGTCCGCTGCACCGGGCCACGGTGGCGCGTACGGGCTCCGACCTCACGCTCGTCGCGTACGGCCCGATGGTGAAGGTCTGCCTGGAAGCGGCCGCGGCCGCGCAGGAGGAAGGCAAGTCGATCGAGGTCCTGGACCTGCGCTCGATGTCCCCGATCGACTTCGACACCATCCAGACGTCGGTCGAGAAGACCGGCCGACTTGTTGTGGTCCACGAAGCGCCGGTGTTCTACGGCTCCGGGGCCGAGATCGCCGCCCGGATCACCGAGCGCTGCTTCTACCATCTGGAAGCACCGGTGCTGAGGGTCGGCGGCTATCACGCCCCGTACCCGCCGGCGCGGCTGGAGGACGAGTACCTGCCGGGTCTCGACCGTGTGCTCGACGCCGTCGACCGCTCGCTGGCGTACTGAGGACTGGGGCGTGACAACGATGACCGACACTTCCAACGCTGCTCGCTTCCGTGAGTTCAAGATGCCCGACGTGGGCGAGGGACTGACCGAGGCCGAGATCCTCAAGTGGTACGTACAGCCCGGCGACACCGTCACCGACGGCCAGGTCGTGTGCGAGGTCGAGACGGCGAAGGCGGCCGTGGAGCTGCCGATTCCGTTCGACGGGGTGGTGCACGAGCTGCGCTTCCCCGAGGGCACGACCGTCGACGTCGGCCAGGTGATCATCGCGGTGGACGTGGCGCCGGGCAGCGGTGACGCGGCCCCGGCCCCGGCTCCCGAGCCGGTCGCGGAACCGGAACCGTCGGAGCCGGAGGCTCCCAAGGGCCGTCAGCCCGTCCTGGTGGGTTACGGCGTCGCCGAGACCTCCACGAAGCGGCGCGCCCGCAAGGGTGCGGCGGCGGTGCCCGCCGCGGCGGCCGCGATACAGGGCGAGATGAACGGCCGCGGCGCCGTGGTCCCGGAGAGCCGGCCGCTCGCCAAGCCGCCGGTGCGCAAGCTGGCCAAGGACCTGGGCATCGACCTGGCCACGGTCGTTCCGACCGGCGAGGGCGGGATCATCACCCGCGAGGACGTGCACGCGGCGGCCACGCCCGTACCGGCACAGGCCCCCATCGCGGTGGAGGCCGAGCCGGTCCCCGCCCCGGAGGCGCCGGCCGCCGTCGTCGCGGGCGCGCGGGAGACCCGTATCCCGGTCAAGGGTGTACGCAAGGCCATCGCGCAGGCGATGGTCGGCAGCGCGTTCACGGCTCCGCATGTCACCGAGTTCGTGACGGTCGATGTCACGCGCACGATGAAGCTCGTCGCGGAGCTCAAGGAGGACAAGGACATGGCGGGGGTGCGGGTCAACCCGCTCCTGATCATCGCCAAGGCCCTCCTGGTCGCGATCAAGCGGAACCCGGAGGTCAACGCCGCCTGGGACGAGGCCAACCAGGAGATCGTCCAGAAGCACTACGTGAACCTGGGCATCGCCGCCGCCACCCCGCGCGGTCTGATCGTGCCGAACATCAAGGACGCGCACGACAAGACCCTGCCGGAGCTCGCCGAGGCGCTGGGCGAGCTGGTCTCCACGGCACGGGACGGCAAGACCTCCCCGGCCGCGATGGCGGGCGGCACGGTGACGATCACCAACGTCGGTGTCTTCGGCGTCGACACGGGCACTCCGATCCTGAACCCGGGCGAGTCCGCGATCCTGGCGGTCGGCGCGATCAAGCCTCAGCCGTGGGTCCACAAGGGCAAGGTGAAGCCCCGCCAGGTCACGACGCTGGCTCTGTCGTTCGACCACCGCCTGGTCGACGGCGAGCTCGGCTCCAAGGTCCTTGCGGACGTCGCCGCGATCCTGGAGCAGCCGAAGAGGCTGATCACCTGGGCGTAGGGGTTTTGGCGGTACGTGTGCCTTCGGCGGTACGTGTACGAGGTGGGCCCGCGCGGAGTTCGCGCGGGCCCACCTGTGCGTCCGGCCTTTGCCGTACGGCGAGTTCGGCGAACACGGCCTTGCCGACAGGGCGGGGCGGTAGCTGTAGCAGTAGGTGAACATCGCCCTGCCCGCGAAGCCGCCCTTGTACATGCCCTGCGGTCCGTACGTGCCGGGGATGGCCGGTGGCTGCGAGAAGACGAAGACACCGCCGGGGCTGAGCCGTTGGCGGACGAACGGGAGGAGGCGGCCCGGGTCGGTGAACCAGGCGGCAAGGCCAGGTTCATCCGAGGATCCGGATCAGTGATTGGGGTGGGTGCGGCGTGCGGTGTGTGCGGGCCGCCCGACTGCGGCGTACCAGACCAGGGCCGCACATATGAAGGCCGTCGCCGCGGAGACCAGTGACCTTGTGAGGGTGTCGCTCCGTGCGCCGGAAACGAGGGCGACGGCCAGTGCCAGCGTCAGGGTGATGACGGGCAGCGCACGGGGGCTCCGCGTGGCGCCTGGCGCAGCGGCTGGCGGCAGCAGCCAGGTTGCGAGGCCGTAACAGGCACAGGCCAGCAGTGTCGCTCCCAGCACTTCGCTGGGCCGGTGGCCGCCCATGGTCGCGCTGGCGGCGGCGATGCAGGCGAGCCACAGCACACCGGCCGTGGCGACGTAGGGGCGGATGCGGGGGGAAACCACGAGGACGGCGGCGAGGGTCAGCGCGGCGGGGATGGCCGTGTGCCCGCTGGGAAAACCCTGATCAAGGAGATTCTCGCGCGCGCCCACCAGATCGGGGCGGGGCATGGTCGATTTGAACACCTCCTTGCCTCCGGTCGTGAGAATGACGACCCCGAGCGCCGCGCACCCCTGCCGCCAGCACCGCCGCACCAGGGTGAGGACCACGATGACGGCCAGGCCCGCCATCAGGGTGGGCTTGGCGCTCAATTCCATCGGCGGCAGGGGCGTCGAGCCGTAGGCCGCTCCTGACAGAGGGTAGATCCATGCTTCTTCGCCGCCCTGTTTACCGAGATCAAACAGGGCGTTCTCAGCTCGTTGCCCCCACGGGGTGCAGATGGCGAGCAGGTAGACCGTCAGGAACCCCAGGGTGTACAGCAGAGCCGGCATCCACGGCCGTGTCGTACGCGACGGGCTGGGGTCGTCGGGGGCCTCGGGGGCCTGCCTTGAGGCCCCCGGACGGTGCGCGGGCAGGGACGGAGAATCGTGCTGAGTCATCGCTCTGTTTCTTCCGTTGGGGGGAGTTCGGTCACGCACGTCTTGCGGCACGACGTGGGCCGCCGGGCTTGGTCGGCCCACCGGGGGTCCGCTCCTATTCGGCGAGTGCCTGCCCCTGTCGGCGCTGGGCGGTGAACGCCAGGGCGGGGAGGGGTGCAATCAGCAGGATGAGGACGACCAGGTCCGGAAGGGACTGCATGAACGCGTCCGGCTGGATGACGATCGCCTGTGTGCGGATGAACGCGTACGCCGCGACGGGGATCAGCCACCGGTAGTCACCGGTGGAGGCCGTCGCCGCCCACGCGGCGATCAGCGCAGCGACTTCGAGGGTGAACAGGCCGCGTTGGAAGGCCGGACTGATGGAGATGATGTGCAGGGACCCGGCCACGGACATGGCGAGCACGACGGGGACCAGCCAGCGGTACGAGTGGCGCCGCAGCCGGGCTGGACGGCAGGCCGCCAACACGGCGCACGCGGTGCACAGGACCCCGGACAGCACCAGGTCATGGGCCGTTATCGGGGCGCCCAGCCCGTAGTAGCCCAGGCCCGCCTTGCCCTCGTCGCCGAAGAGCGCATTGCTGTTGAACGTGGCACCGGCGTAGATCATCGCTGCTGCGGCCGGCAGGGCGATCCACGGCTTGCCACGCAGCAGGGCGATCAAGCAGACCAGCGGAAGCAGCCCGTAGGGCAGGAGCTGTGTCTGCGTGCCGGGACCTTGCGCCCACGGGTACCAGCCGGAGAAGTGGAAGGCGATGGCATGCCGGCCGGGATCGATGTGCAGTGCCCAGTGCCACACATCCTGCAGGTACGGCACCAGCGCCAGCGCGGCGAGGACGAGAGCGGTCAGATGGATGCCGTCCAGCCACCACGGCCGGGCCGTGTCGTCGACGACGGCACGGGCGCGGGCCTGCACCCCGGCACGGACCAAGGCGACAACCTCCCGCGGCGGGGGCCAGGAACGGCCGGGGTACGCCTCGGACAGGCAGGTCAGCAACTCCTTTCCCTGCCGGGAGCGGTAGGGCTCGGGGTAGGCCGCGAGCAGCAGACGGTTCATGCCGGGGCCACCCCGGCATCCCGCGAGCGCCCGAGGACGACAGCCGCCGCCTGCCGCATCCGCAGCGCCTCCCGGCCGAGTGCCTCGGTGCCGTCCTCCGTGAGCCGGTAGTAGCGCCGCGCCCGCCCGTCCACGATCTCCTCGCCGCCGGCGGCCACCAGCCCGGCCCGCTCCATCCGCTCCAGCGCGCCGTAGAGAGTGCCGACAGCGATCCGGAGCCGCCCATCGGTGGCCTGCTCGGCAGCCTTGATGATGCCGTAGCCGTGCAACGGTCCATCCATGAGCGCAGCAAGGATGAAGTACTGCGGTTCCGTCAGGGACGGGCTCTGCCGGGTCATGCGCCGAGTATATATCGAGCTACGAAATATACTCGCGGTCTTGGGTGGTCACCGGCAGCACCTCCAGGCCCGCGGCGAGCGTCACCCTCGTTGCCTGATGGGCCCAGAGGCGTGCGGCGCACAGGAAAGGGCCCGGCGCACTCGGTGATGTGCGTCGGGCCCCTCGCTGCCGTGGCCGGCGGGACTACTTCTTGAAGCTGTAGTCCATGATCTTCTTCATGTCGGTGGTACGGGTGGTCGCGTTCGTGGCGGACAGCACGGTGCCGATGACCGTCTTGCCGTTGCGGGTCGCGGCGAAGACCAGGCAGTACTTGGCCGCAGGGCCGGAACCGGTCTTCACGCCGATTGCACCGCTGTAGCTGCTGAGCATCGTGTTGGTGTTGGACCACGACATGTAGCGGTAGCCACCGGACTTCGTGGTGACCTTCTGCTTGGTCGACTTGGTCTTCACGACCGTGCGGAACGTGGAGTTCTTCATCGCGCTGCTGGCGATCTTCGTCAGGTCGCGCGGCGTCGAGTAGTTCGAGCCCTTGCCTATGCCGTCGAACGAGTCGAAGTGGGTGTTCGTCAGGCCGAGGGACTTGGCGGAGGCGTTCATCTTGCCGATGAACGACTTCACACGGGCCGCGCGAGTGGTGCCGGAGCCGAACTTGTCGGCCAGCGCGTACGCGGCGTCGCAGCCGGACGGCAGCATCAGGCCGTACAGCAGCTGGCGGACGGTGACCTTGTCGCCCACGATCAGGCGGGCCGACGAGGCGGTGTTGGAGACGATGTAGTCGCTGTACGCCTTCTGGATCGTGACCTTGGAATCCAGGTTGAGGTTCTTCTGCGACAGGACGACCTTGGCCGTCATGATCTTGGTGGTGGAGCCGGTGGAGCGACGGGTGTCCGCGGCCTTGCCGTACAGGGTCTTCGCGGTGCCGTTGTTCATCACGTAACCGCCCGAGGCGGTGATCGTGGGAGTGGGCGGCGTCGCGGCCTGCGCCGTGGAGGCGAAGACGCTGCCCGCGATGACGGCACCCGCGGTGAGGGTCACGGTGGCAGTGGCGGTAACGCGGCTTATGCCCTTAATGCCGATTTTCAACTTGAACGCTCCAAATGCCCCTGGAATGCGGCCACATGAGGGTGCCGCTCGATGGTGAGACTCATGAGGCGGGTAAATGGATGTACCGATTTCTGGGGTGTATTCGGGGCGTATCCAGATGACCCTGGTGGTGTCAGGGGTTGCGAGCTGCTGCCGGTTTGCTGCACTGAAGTGAGCGGGAGTGGGTCCTGTCGGTGGGTGTGTGGGGGTGGGAACGGGGGTTCTGGGGCCGAATGGGGTCTGCGCGCCACCAACTGGGTGGAAGGCGTGGAGGAGAGTGCGGCGTACACCGAGCTGTTCGCACGTACCTGCGCCATGAGCCTGTCGCCGTGCGACTCGATGCCTCGTTGCGAGCATCGCCAAAGGGATGAACGAATGACTGAGTTCTGCTTCAGAAGGTCCAGCTACAGCGAGCCGAACGGCGAATGCGTCGAGGTGGCCCGCAACATCCCCCACACCGTCGCTGTCCGCGACTCCAAGAACGTCACCGGCCCCGTCCTCGTCCTCACCGCCGCCGCGTGGGATGCCTTCCGGGACGGGCTCCGGCAGTCCTGACGGTCGTACGGACACACAACACCGCGCCCCCGCTACGGATGGGTCAGGACGTAGACCGGTGACACGTCCACCGTGCCGCCCCGGGAGCGGATGCAGGCGTGCTTGCGCATGAACCGCAGGCACTCGTTCACCCGGTGCACGGTGAGGCCGGTGCGGTCGGCGATGGACTCCAGGGGCTGGGACAGCGCGCCCTCCGCCGCGAGTACGGGGGCGATGGTGACGGCGACCGCCCAGACGTCCTCCGTCACGGACATGCGTGACCTCCAGTCGTCGAGGACGGCCTCGGCGGTGGGGCGGACCGGCTGCGGTTGTGGCGGTACGGCCGCATGGGCCTGGATCGGGGCGCCACCGCCGGCGAACAGGGTGTCGAGACGGTCGGCGATCCGTTCCAGCGCGCGTGCCGTGGCCCGCTGTGCGAGGAGCGTCTCGTGCTGTGCGGCTGCGAACTGCTCGTCCAGCCTGATGTTCCGCTCTTCGAGCCGGACGATCGCGTCGGCGACCTGAGCCGGCAGTGCGTGGACGACGGGCGCGGTCACAGCCGGTTCCGAGTTGGTCGGTCGAGGACTGTCGAGACCGTAACCACCGTCCCGCTGGACCGCGACGATGACGTCGACGACCCACTCCTTGAACGTTCGGCACGAGAGCTTCGTGCAGCCGTTGACGAGGTGGATCAGCCCCCGCAGATCGATGACTTGCAGGTCTCGACGCCACTCTCTACCTGCGGGAACGCTGAGACCATAGCCTCCAGTTACAGTCTCGAGAAAGTCCCGGTGGCTCTTGGGCACGTGGTCATTGAGCGCCTTTCGTGAGTTGGCGTAACCCAACTGCCCGCACACGTCCACCGCCGGAAACCAGCGCTCTCCGTCCGGCATGGTCAGCCGCCGGATCCGGGCCCCTGTCGCCCCGTACACGAAGTCGTTGATGTCGATCGCGTCACGCCGTGCGGGTGTCCGCCCCGCCGCGTCGGCCACGTCCGGTGTGTTCTCCGTGGTCATGTGAACCACCTCCGTGACGGAACGTAAAGCGGAGCAAATCGAATGTGCCACTGGAAGTAAAAATGTTCATCACTACGGGGAGGCCTCTCGGGGTTTCGCTCGTCAGGATTCCGGATGAGCGAAGCGTATGTACGCATGTTGTATCTATGCTGTGTGCATGCCTGCCGCGCCCCCTGCCGTGAAGCCCCCTGCGAACCCCGCCGTGAAGTCGGCCGTGAAGTCCTCCGTCAAGCAGCCCCCCGCCGCCGAGCGCGTCTACGCCCATATCAAGGGGGCGGTCCTGGACCGCCGCTACGAGGGCGGCACGCTCCTCACCGAAGGTGATCTCGCCCAGGCCGTCGGTGTCTCCCGTACGCCCGTGCGTGAAGCGCTGCTGCGGCTGGAGGTCGAGGGGCTGATCAAGCTGTATCCGAAGAAGGGCGCTCTCGTTCTCGCCGTCTCCGCGCAGGAGATCGCGGATGTGGTGGAGACCCGGCTGCTCGTCGAGGAGTTCGCGGCCCGCAAGGCCGTGCCCGCCTCTGCGCAGTTGATCGAACGGCTCGAAGAACTTCTCGAGGAACAGCGGCAGTTGGCCGAGGCCGGGGATCTGGCCGCCGTGTCCGTGAAGGACCGGTGCTTCCACGCCGAGATCGTGCGCAACGCGGGCAACGACATTCTCTCGCGCCTCTACGACCAGCTGCGCGACCGGCAGTTGCGGATGGGCGTCGCCGTGATGGAGGCGCACCCGGGCAGGATCGCCGCCAACATCACCGAGCACGGTGAGCTGCTGGAGGCGATCAGGTCCGGTGACGCGGACGGTGCCGCACAGGCCGTGCGGCGTCATGTCAGCCGGGTCAAGGTGCTGGTCAGGGGTGAGGACCGGTGAGTTCTGCCGCCGCTCCCACGCTGTCCCTGCCCGGAGATCCACCCGGTGGCCGGCGTGCCGTGTGGGTCTGGGGCACTGGCGTCGCCGTCTACTTCGTCGCCATCATCTTCCGCACCAGCCTGGGCGTTGCCGGACTCGACGCCGCCGACCGGTTCCACGTCAACGCCTCCGCGCTCTCCACGTTCTCCATCCTTCAGCTGCTCGTCTACGCGGGCATGCAGATACCTGTCGGCCTGATGGTCGACCGGCTCGGCACCAAGAAGGTCCTCACCCTCGGGGCCGTTCTGTTCACCCTGGGGCAGCTCGGTTTCGCGCTCTCCCCCTCGTACGGCATGGCGCTGGCGTCCAGGGCGCTGCTCGGCTGCGGCGACGCGATGACGTTCATCAGCGTGCTGCGGCTCGGTGCCCGCTGGTTCCCGGCCCGGCGCGGTCCGCTGATCGGGCAGGTCGCCGCGCTCTTCGGGATGGCGGGCAATCTCGTCTCGACGCTCTTCATCGCGCGGGCCCTGCACGGATTCGGCTGGACCACCACCTTCGTGAGCAGCTCCGCCGCCGGGGTTCTCGTCCTCATACTTCTGCTGCTGTTCCTGAAGGACCACCCCGAGGGCCACGAGCCGCCGCCCGCCGAGCACGCGGGCGCCGCCTATGTACGCAAGCAGATCGCCGCCTCCTGGCGGGAGCCCGGCACCCGGCTCGGTATGTGGGTGCACTTCACCACGCAGTTCCCGGCCATGGTGTTCCTGCTGCTGTGGGGGCTGCCGTTCCTGGTGGAGGCGCAGGGGCTGAGCCGGTCCACCGCCGGTGAGCTGCTCACCCTGGTGGTGCTCTCCAACATGGCGTTCGGGCTGGTCTACGGGCAGATCATCGCCCGCCACCACGCGGCCCGCGCCCCGCTGGCCCTCGGGACGGTCACGGTGACGGCCCTGCTCTGGGCGTCGACCATCTTCTACCCGGGCATCCGTGCGCCGATGTGGCTGCTGATCGTCCTGTGCGTGGTGCTCGGCGCGTGCGGTCCCGCCTCGATGATCGGCTTCGACTTCGCACGGCCCGCCAACCCGCCGGAGCGCCAGGGCACCGCCTCGGGCATCGTGAACATGGGCGGCTTCATCGCCTCGATGACCACCCTGTTCGCCGTCGGCGTGCTGCTGGACGCGACCGGCGACAACTACCGGATCGCGTTCGCCTCGGTCTTCGTACTGGAGGCGCTCGGAGTCGTACAGATTCTGCGGCTGCACTCGCGGGCCGCGCACCGCGAGCGGGACCACCATGTGATCAGCCGCGTGGAAGCCGTGCACGTACCCGCGTAACGCGCCTGTCGCGTCGGATCGGCGGCGCGCCCGTCCTCGCACGACGGGCGCCGCCGACCACGGTGGCGCGGCGCTGGGGGCCCTACGGCGTCACGGCGAAGTTCTGCAGGATCGCCTCCGCCAGATCCTGGTCACCCTCGACCTTGATCCGGTCCGCGACCGCACCCGCCCGCACCCGCCCGCAGGCGAGGCGGAAGTACGTCTCCCAGTCCATCGCCAGCGTCACCGCGGGCCCGAGCGACGGCGAACCGTCCACCGAACCGCGGCCCTCCGCATCGACCCTGACCGTGCGCAGGAACTCCACCGGCCCGTGCACATCGAGCACGACCGCCGAATTGGCCGGCGCGCCTGCGTCCTTGGCGACCACCTTCGGCAGCGCGGCGAGCAGTGTGTCCCGGACGATGGAGGCGCCGGGGGAGTCCAGATTGCCGGGCTGACCCAGCGTCGCCCGCAGATCCTGCTCATGCACCCAGACGTCGAAGGCCCGCATCCGCAGTGCCAGTTCGAGGGTCTGCTCGGCGGCGAGCGGTGCCCGGACCATGGTCTCGGGGTCACGTGTCTCGTTGCGCAGCTGACGTGCGCGGCGAATGATCGTGTACTCCAGCTCGGAGGTCATCTCCGGCGCGGTGTGGTGACGCCGCACATCGACCTGCATCTCCATGTAGCGAGCGAAGTCGTTCTGCACATGGTAGAGATCGCGCGGCAGCGTGTGGATCGGACGCGGGTCGCCGAGCTGCTCGCACTCCATGCCAATGACATGAGAGACGATGTCACGCACCGACCAGGCTGGGCATGGCGTACGGCGGTTCCACTCTCCCTCGGCGAGCGGCTTCACCAGCTCGGCTATCGACTCGATGGAGTGGGTCCAGGCATCGGCGTAGGTCTGGAGGCTGGGATGGACGGTCACGTGACCCCTCGTGCGGTTCTGCGGTGCATGGGCTGGAGTGCTGGGCGCGGGCGGCGGGCTGCGTGGGAGGTTCGATCGCTAAGTTACGCTGCGAGCAGGCACCCCGGCAGTGCTTTCGTGTGACGATCGTAGGCCTGTGTTGACGGCTCGAATGCCAGGACGGTGGTAGTGTGCGCGCCTCCCTCATCCAGATCGCAGTAGACCCGGACGAATCCATCAATTCCCGTAGGCAACGCGCAGCTTCGCTGATTGCGGACCAGCGCGGTGCGGATCTGGTGGTTCTTCCCGAACTCTGGCCGGTCGGCGCGTTCGCGTACACCGCCTTCGCGGCCGAGGCCGAGCCGCTCCAGGGGCCCACCCACGACATCATGGCGAAGGCCGCGGCCGATGCCGGGGTCTGGCTGCACGCGGGCTCCTTCGTCGAGCGCGCGGCCGATGGCACCCTCTACAACACCGCGCTCGTCTTCACACCCGAGGGCGAGCGGGCCGCCGCCTACCGCAAGATCCACCGCTTCGGTTTCGACAAGGGCGAGGCGGTCATGATGGGCGCCGGTGAGGAGCTGGTCACGGTCGCTCTGGCGCAGACCACCCTGGGTCTCGCCACCTGTTACGACCTGCGCTTCCCGGAAATGTTCCGTGGACTGGTGGACGCGGGCGCCGAGACGCTGATCGTCACGGCGGGCTGGCCGGAGCGCCGCCGCACCCACTGGACGCTGCTGGCCCAGGCCCGCGCCGTCGAGAACCAGTCGTACGTCCTGGCCGTCGGCACCGCGGGCACCCATGCCGGAATCCAGCAGGCCGGACACAGCATCGTCGTCGACCCCTGGGGCGAGGTACTTGCTGAAGCGGGCGCGGACGAGGAGGTGCTCACCGTGGAGTTCGACCCGTCGAAGGTCGCCGCCACGCGTGAGCAATTCCCGGCGCTCAAGGACCGGCGGCTGGGACTGGCCCCGCCAGAGGCGGGCAAGTAGGCACGTTTCACGTGAAACGCGCCGAGGTCAGCCCTCGTGCTCCTTGTCCGCGAGCACGATGACGCACACTGATACGGCGATGAGCAGTGCCACGTCGGCGTCCTCCCGTACGACATCGATTCCGTACGTGTCCCGGACGGTCAGCCAACGTCGCGAGATCTGGGCCAGCAGTTCCCCGTCGTAGTCGACGGCGAACTCGCGGTCCAGGATCTTGCCGCTGACATCGAGTTCGGTGCCGTCCACCAGCGTGACCCGGTAGTGGTTGCGCAGCAGCGACAACCGCTTGCGCTTGATCCTGGCGAGCTGTTCGCCGTCGCGCTCGATGAGCATCGTGTCGCGCAGGCTGAGAAGCTTCTGCCGGATCTCGACCAGGATCCGGCCCTGCGCGTCCTTCAGCTCGAAGGTGTCACGCATCCGCATGGCCTTGCCGTCGACGAGGAAGGCCTTGCGGCCGTCCGCGTCCTCGATCCAGTAGTCGTCACCGACAGCGAAGAGCCGTTCACGCACCAGGAATCTCATGGCCCACAGGTTCCCCCAAGACCGTCCGGAATGCGTGCGAGCCACGGTGATGTTGACTGTTCACATGGCAACACGTGTACGCGTCAGGGCCCCCGAGCTGATCGGCGAGGGCGGCTGGCTCAATACGGGCGACCAGCAGTACACCCTCGCTGACCTGCGAGGGCGCATCGTCATCCTGGATTTCTGGACGTTCTGCTGCGTGAACTGTCTACATGTCCTCGATGAGCTGCGCGAACTGGAGGAGAAGCACCGCGACACCGTCGTGATCATCGGTGTGCACTCACCGAAGTTCGTCCACGAGGCCGAGCACCAAGCCGTCGTCGACGCCGTCGAGCGGTACGAGGTCCACCACCCGGTCCTCGACGACCCGGAACTGGCGACCTGGAAGCAGTACGCCGTACGGGCCTGGCCCACGCTCGTCGTGATCGACCCCGAGGGCTACGTCGTCGCCCAGCACGCGGGCGAGGGCCATGCGCACGCCATCGAGAAGCTCGTCGAGGAGCTGGAGGCCGAGCACGGCGCGAAGGGCACGCTGCGCCGCGGTGACGGCCCCTACGTAGCGCCCGAGCCGGTCGCCACGCATCTGCGTTTCCCCGGCAAGGCCCTGCTCCTGCCCGACGGCGGCTTCCTCGTCTCCGACACCACCCGCCACCGCCTGGTCGAGATCGAACGTGACAGTGAAACGGTTCGCTGTTACGTCGGTACGGGGGACAGGGGGTTCGCGGACGGCGGGTCCGACGAGGTCCGGTTCTCCGAGCCGCAGGGACTGGCCGTGCTGCCCGACGGCCGGATCGCGGTCGCCGACACCGTCAACCACGCCATCCGCGCCCTCGACCTCACCACCGGGGTGACGACGACCCTCGCCGGTACCGGCCGCCAGTGGTGGCAGGGCTCGCCGACGACCGGCCCGGCCCGCGAGGTCGATCTCTCCTCACCCTGGGACGTCGCCTGGTTCGCGGAACGGCTGTGGATCGCCATGGCGGGCGTGCACCAGCTGTGGACGTACGACCCGGCGACGGAGACCGTGCAGGTCGCGGCGGGCACGACCAACGAGGGCCTGGTCGACGGGCCGGCCGACGAGGCCTGGTTCGCCCAGCCTTCGGGGCTCGCCACGTCGGCCGACGGGGAGCGGCTGTGGGTCGCCGACTCGGAGACGTCCGCCCTGAGGTACGTCGAGCGCGACGGCACCGGCTTTGCCGTCCGTACGGCCGTCGGCACCGGTCTCTTCGACTTCGGACACCGCGACGGTGCCGCAGATCAGGCCCTGTTCCAGCACCCGCTGGGGGTGACAGCGCTGCCCGACGGGTCCGTCGCCGTCTGCGACACGTACAACCACGCGCTGCGGCGCTACGACCCCGCGAGCGGTGAGGTCACCACCCTGGCCACGGATCTGCGCGAGCCCAGCGACGCCGTGCTGGTCGAAGGCGATCTCGTCGTCGTCGAGTCCGCCCGGCACCGGCTGACCCGGCTGCGGCTCCCGGAGGAAGCCGTACGTGTCGCCGGCCAGGCACACCACACGCAGCGCGCGGCCACCGAGATCGCCCCGGGCACGCTCCGGCTCGATGTGGTCTTCCAGGCACCCGCCGGGCAGAAGCTGGACACCCGGTACGGTCCCTCGACCAGGCTGCTGGTCTCGGCGACCCCGCCCGAGCTGCTGGTGGAGGGCTCCGGTCCCGGTACCGATCTGTTCCGCGACCTGGTCCTGGCCGACGGCGTCACCGAGGGCGTCCTGCATGTGTCCGCGATGGCGGCGTCCTGCGACGACGCCCCGGAGAACGAGTACCCGGCCTGCCATGTCCACCAGCAGGACTGGGGCGTCCCCGTCCGCGTGAGTGCGCTGGGAACGCCCCGGTTGCCGCTGGTGCTGGCAGGGATGGACGAACAGGCCTGACGGCGGAACGGGGCGTCCCCGTCCGCGTGGAGTGCGGAGGGGACGCCCCGGTTGCCGCCGGTGGTGGCAGGGAAGGACGGACAGGCCCGACGGCTCAGAAGTCGTCCGCGCCGTTGCGCAGCTCGTGCGTCCAGTAGCCGGGTGGTGCAGACGGGGGCGGACCCGGTGGAGCCCTTCGCCGTGCCGCTGCCCCCCGAGGTGCCGCTGCCGCCTGCCGTGCCGCTGCCGCCCGTGTTACCGCCGCTCTTCGTGGTGCTGGTCTTCTGCGCGGTTCCGGTGTCCTTCGCGGTGTCCATCTTCCAGTCGGTGGCGAAGGCCAGTACCGCCCCGGCGCCGATGAGGATGATGCGTCCTGCGAGCCCCGTGAATCCCGCCTCCTCGACGGCCCGGCGGTTTTGGGCCGGTGTACGGATCGCGTACCCGGCCCGGCAACGACCATGTCCGGGGCTGCGGTCGGGGCGGGGGAGAGATCAGTCCGCCAGGAACGCCGTCATCGCGTTGGCCAGCAGATACGGGTCGTCCGCGCCGCACAGTTCACGGGCGCTGTGCATCGACAGGATCGCGACGCCGATGTCCACGGTCTGAATGCCGTGCCGGGCGGCGGTGATCGGGCCGATCGTGGTGCCGCACGGCATCGAGTTGTTGGAGACGAACGTCTGCCACGGCACGCCCGCCTTCTGGCACGCCGCCGCGAACACGGCCCGGCCGCTGCCGTCGGTCGCGTACCGCATATTGACGTTGACCTTGAGGATCGGTCCGCCGTTGACCACCGGGTGGTGGGTCGGGTCGTGGCGCTCGGCGTAGTTGGGGTGGAGCGCGTGACCGGTGTCCGAGGAGAGGCAGACGGTCCCGGCGAAGGCGCGGGCGCGGTCCTCGTACGTACCGCCGCGGGCGAACACCGAGCGCTCCAGGACCGTGCCGAGCAGCGGTCCGTCGGCGCCGGTGTCGGACTGCGAGC
The DNA here is from genome assembly GCF_040295565.1 of Streptomyces sp. NPDC002785. NCBI lineage: Bacteria > Bacillati > Actinomycetota > Actinomycetes > Kitasatosporales > Streptomycetaceae > Streptomyces > Streptomyces sp. NPDC002785. The sequence goes on from NZ_JBEOVN010000001.1 coordinate 107,327, forward strand.
CGTTCTCCTCGTGGTCGAAGGCGGCCATGACCGGGATGTACGGAAGTTCGGCGTCCGGCTGCCCGGCGACGGCGGCGAGCGCGGCGGTCGCCGAGTGCACGGAGATCAGGTTGTCCATCCTGGGCCCGGCCAGGAGCTCACGGTCCCGGCCCAGATAGGCGGGCGGCTCGACGGGGTGCGGCATCAGGTCCCAGCCGGTCACGTCCTCGGCACCGACGCCCGCTTCCTCGGCGACGAAGCGGATCAGGTCGCCCTCCTCGACGTCCCCGAGCCCCCAGATCGGCTGCATGTGCTTCTGCCGGTCGAGCTTGAGACCGTCGTTGGACGACCGGTCCAGGTGCACGGCCAGCTGCGGCACGCGCAGGAGCGGCCGGTCGATGTTCACCAGCCGGTGCGTGCCGTCGCGCAGCGAGATCCGGCCGGCGAGACCGAGGTCCCGGTCGAGCCAGGTGTTGAGGAGCGTCCCGCCGTAGATCTCCACCGCGACCTGCCGCCAGCCGTACGCCCCGGTGTCCGGGAGCGGCTTGACCCGCAGGTTCGGCGAGTCGGTGTGCGCCCCGACGATCCGGTACGGGGTGTGCGCCGCGGCGCCCTCCGGCACGTACCAGGCCACGATCGCACCGCCGCGCAGGACGTACTTTCCCCCGCTGGTGCCGTCCCAGGCCGCGGTCTCCTCGACCTGCCGGAATCCCGCATTCTCCAGCCGCTCGGCCGCAGTGGCCACGGCGTGGTACGGGGAGGGGGAGGCCATCAGGAAGGCCATCAGATCGTCGGTGTGACCGCGGTCGAAGCGGAGGGAGCAACTCATGTTCTTCACTCTAACGAGGCCGGACCGGGTGGTTTCACCGTCGCCCCGCGCGGCAGCCGCTCAACGTCCGGAGCGGATCTACAGCTCGTCGACGGCGGTCAGGTCGATGTCGATGGTTGCGACGCTTCGGGCAGTGCCTCGGCGGTCATGGTCCTCCCATGGACGGGATTCCCGGCCGTGCACTCAGCACACCCAGCTGATACGACAGCGCCGCCGCCCGAAAACATTTCGGGCGGCGGCGCGTGTCGACGAATCCGGGGCGCTAGAAGGCGGCCTCGTCCAGCTCCATCAGCGAGTTGTCGACGGACTCGGCGAGCGCGCGCTCGGCACCGACGCCCGGCAGGACGTTCGCGGCGAAGAACTTCGCGGCGGCGATCTTGCCCTGGTAGAAGGCGACATCCTTCGCGGGGGCGGTCGGCAGCTTCTCGGCCGCCACGGCGGCGCCCTTGAGCAGCAGGTAGCCGACGACGACATCGCCGGAGGCCATCAGCAGGCGGGTGGTGTTCAGGCCGACCTTGTAGATGTTCTTGACGTCCTCGCCGGTCGCGGTGAGGTCGGCGACCATGGTGCCGACGATCGCCTCCAGGTCCACGGCCGCCTTGGCGAGCGAGTCCAGCGCGCCGGACAGCTCCTCGTTGCCCTGGGCGCCCGCGAGGAACTTCTTGATCTCCTCGGAGAGCGCGTTGAGCGAGGCACCCTGGTCGCGGACGATCTTCCGGAAGAAGAAGTCCTGGCCCTGGATGGCCGTCGTGCCCTCGTACAGCGTGTCGATCTTGGCGTCACGGATGTACTGCTCGATCGGGTACTCCTGGAGGTACCCGGAGCCGCCGAACGTCTGGAGCGACTGCGCCAGCTGCTCGTACGACTTCTCGGAGCCGTAGCCCTTCACGATCGGGAGCAGCAGGTCGTTGAGGCCGTTCAGCGCCTTGGCGTCCTCGCCCGCGGCCTCCTTCTCCTGGATCGCGTCCTGGACGGAGGCGGTGTACAGCACGAGGGAGCGCATGCCCTCCGCGTACGCCTTCTGCGTCATGAGCGAGCGGCGCACATCGGGGTGGTGCGTGATGGTGACCTTGGGGGCGGTCTTGTCCATGAACTGCGACAGGTCCGTGCCCTGGACACGCTCCTTGGCGTACTCCAGCGCGTTCAGATAGCCGGTCGACAGGGTCGCGATGGCCTTCGTGCCGACCATCATGCGGGCGAACTCGATGATGCGGAACATCTGGCGGATGCCGTCGTGCTTGTCACCGATCAGCCAGCCCTTGGCGGGGTGCTGGTCGCCGAACGTCATCTCGCAGGTGTTGGACGCCTTGAGGCCCATCTTGTGCTCGACGTTCGTCGCGTACACGCCGTTGCGCTCGCCCAGCTCGCCGGTGGTCCAGTCGAAGTGGAACTTCGGGACCATGAAGAGCGAGAGGCCCTTCGTGCCGGGGCCTGCGCCCTCGGGGCGGGCCAGCACGTAGTGGATGATGTTCTCGGACATGTCGTGCTCGCCCGAGGTGATGAAGCGCTTCACACCCTCGATGTGCCAGGAGCCGTCCTCCTGCTCGACGGCCTTGGTGCGGCCCGCGCCGACGTCCGAACCGGCGTCCGGCTCGGTCAGCACCATCGTCGAGCCCCACTGCTTCTCGACGGCGATCTCGGCGATCTTCTTCTGCGCCTCGTTGCCCTCGTCGAAGAGGATGCCGGCGAACGCGGGGCCCGAGGAGTACATCCAGACGGCCGGGTTCGAGCCGAGCAGCAGCTCCGCGTAGGACCAGATCAGGGAGCGCGGGGAGGTGGTGCCGCCGATCTCCTCGGGCACGCCCAGGCGCCAGTACTCGGAGTCCATGAAGGCCTGGTAGGACTTCTTGAAGGAGGCCGGGACCGGTGCGGTGTTGGTCTCCGGGTCGAAGACCGGCGGGTTGCGGTCGGCGTCGGCGAACGAGTCGGCGAGCTCGTTCTCGGCGAGGCGGTTGACCTCGTCGAGGATGCTCTTCGCGGTCTCGACGTCCATCTCCGCGAACGGTCCGGTTCCGTACAGCTTGTCGCGCCCGAGGACCTCGAAGAGGTTGAACTCGATGTCGCGGAGATTCGACTTGTAGTGCCCCATGGGAAGGCTCCGTAATCAATAGCAGTGGCGCACAGCGCCCCGAGGAGGGGTGAGGGCCGGGCGGGCGACGAGCTGGCGTGCGTATATCAGCTGACCTTTCCGATGATGCTACCCGCCAGTAATAAGACGCAACCCCTCAAGGGCTTGATGTGTCCCATTACTCTTTGCGGCATGTACGGCTACGACCAGAACCAGGGCGCACAGCAGCAGATGGGTGGCGGCTACGGCGGGCAGCCGCTGTATCCCGAGCCCTCGCCGCCCTCCCTCGGCGATGCGGTACGGGCCTTCACCACGGGTTCTCTGTCCGCCGAGGACTTCCAGCAGATCTTCGCGACGTCGAAGGTCTACTGCCCGCGCGGCGACAACCCCGGATTCCTCGCGCTGCACAACACCCAGCAGCCGGTGATCCCGATGTTCACCACGCTCAAGGAACTGCGGTTGTACGCGGGCAAGGAGTCCAAGTACTTCGTGATCACCGGGGCCGAGGTGATCGACCTGCTGCCGACCGGCTACGGCTTCGTCCTCGACATGGAGGGTGAGCACCGCATGGTCTTCGACGCCAAGGCCGTGGAGCAGATGGTCGACTTCGCGATGCGCCGTATGTACGGCTGACGTCGGAGTCTTTCCGGAAGGGGCCCGTACCGCTCGGTACGGGCCCCTTCTCGTTGCCGTGGCCGGTGCGGGAATGAACGACGCCTTGCAGGATGTTCACCATTCAACTAAATTGGGCTCAGGACAATCCCGGAGGTGGCTCCCATGCCCGCAGTGACCGTCGAAAACCCGCTGACCCTGCCCAAGGTCGCCGCCTCGGGCGACGCCACGGCCCGTCCCGTGCTCGCCGTCACCACGGCGCCGAGCGGATTCGAGGGCGAAGGCTTCCCGGTTCGCCGCGCGTTCGCCGGGATCAACTACAAGTACCTCGACCCGTTCATCATGATGGACCAGATGGGCGAGGTGGAGTACGCGGCCGGAGAGCCGAAGGGCACTCCCTGGCACCCGCACCGCGGCTTCGAGACCGTCACGTACCTGATCGACGGAACCTTCGTCCACCAGGACTCCAACGGCGGCGGCGGCACCATCCGCAACGGCGACACCCAGTGGATGACCGCCGGGTCCGGCCTCCTCCACATCGAGGCCCCGCCGGAGTCCCTCGTGATGTCGGGAGGTCTCTTCCACGGCCTCCAGCTCTGGGTGAACCTGCCCAAGGCCGACAAGATGATGGCCCCCCGCTATCAGGACATCCGCGGCGGCCAGGTCCAGCTCCTCGCCTCCCCGGACGGCGGCGCGCTGCTCCGCGTCATCGCCGGTGAGCTCGACGGGCACGAGGGCCCCGGCATCACCCACACCCCGATCACGATGATCCACGCCACCGTCCGTCCCGGCGCCGAGGTGACCCTGCCGTGGCGCGAGGACTTCAACGGACTCGCGTACGTGCTCGCCGGGCGCGGCACCGTCGGCGCGGAGCGCCGCCCCGTCCACATGGGGCAGACCGCGGTCTTCGGCACCGGTGCCTCGCTGACCGTTCGCGCGGACGAGAAGCAGGACGGCAACGCTCCGGACCTGGAGGTCGTTCTGCTCGGCGGCCGTCCGATCCGCGAGCCGATGGCGCACTACGGGCCGTTCGTGATGAACAGCCAGGCCGAGCTGAAGCAGGCCTTCGAGGACTTCCAGGCCGGACGCCTCGGCACGGTGCCCGCCGTCCACGGGATGTGACATCCACCCTCGATGTGTGACGATCCGCACTTATACGGCGGTGCAAGCCGATTATCGCCCCGCGCCGTGATCGGGTGGGAGGGTGCACACTCCTGAACCCCTCCTGCCCGTCGCCGCGCGGCGCACAGCCGCCTGGTGCGGGGTTGTTCTCCTCGTCACCGGGGTGGCCGCGGTCGCCGTCTGGCTGTGCATCATCTTCAAGACCGCGGTCACCCCCGTTCTGCTCGCGCTGCTCGGTACGGCGCTGCTCGGCCCGGTCCACCGCCGGCTGACCGCCCGCGGAATGAACCGCTCACTGGCCGCGGGGCTCACCTGCGCCCTGCTCGTCGCGGTGGTCGGCGGCGCCGGATACATCGTCGTCACCGCCCTCGTCGACACCGGCGACCAGATCGTCCGGTCGCTGAAGGACGCAGGGCAGTGGATCGTCAACCACTTCGGCATCGGCAAGCACACCAATGTGGACGACCTCGTCGCCAATGCCCAGAAGCTTGCCGAGAAGTTCGGGGCGAGCGCCGCGGGCGGGATTCTCTCCGGGATCAGCCTGATCGGCTCGCTGATCGCGACCAGCGTCCTCGCCCTCCTGCTGACCTTCTTCTTCCTGCGCGACTCCGACAAGGCCGTGGACCTCGCCCACTCGGTCGCCCCGCGCGGTACCGGGAGCCTGGTCGAGGCCATGGGGCGGCGGGCCTTCGAAGCCGTCCAGGGCTTCATGCGCGGCACTACGTTCATCGCCCTGATCGACGCGGTCTGCATCACCGTCGGCCTGCTGATCCTGAACGTCCCCGGCGCCGTGGGGCTCGGTGCGCTGGTCTTCGTCGGCGCCTACATCCCCTACCTCGGGGCGTTCCTCTCAGGCGCGGTCGCGGTCCTGGTCGCGTTCGCCGACCGGGGGTTCGTGATCGCGCTCTGGGCGCTGGGGATCGTGCTCGCCGTACAGGTGCTGGAGGGCCATGTCCTGCAGCCGATGATCCAGAGCCGCACGGTCCAGATGCACCCCGCCACCATCATGATCGCGATCACCGCGGGCGCCAGCGTGGCGGGCCTGCTGGGCATGCTGCTCGCGGTACCGGCCTGCGCGGCGGCCTTCGGCATTCTCGGCGAACTGCGCGGACAGCGCTCCAGCCCGCCCGGTGCTTGAGGGCGGAAACCGTCCACGCGGAAAGCCCGAACCCGACGACGCGGTTCAGCTCCCTGCCCCCGCCGCCGACTCGTACGGCCCGAACCAGATCGACTTCCCCGCCCCCCGTGGATCCCCCCACGCAGTCCGGTGAGGACCCGGGCATGGAGAGCGAGGCAGCGACCCGCAGGACCTCCTCGGTCGACCGGGCCTCGGCTTGCCGCCTGGCCCGCATACAGCAGGAACGCCTCGCGGGAGCGGCGCCAGTCGCCGGTGACGGGGTGTGCGCCCCGGTGGTGCCGCGCTGCGGCCCGGCGACCTCCTGAAGGGCGCCGACCAACGGATAGTGGGTGCTGCCCGCCTTCTCGGGCGGCAGCGGCTTGGCACAGGCTTGGCACGGCTGCGTACGGTACGCAGCACCCGGCCGCGTTCGTCCACGATCCGCAGCCGGGGCCTCGGCGAGAGTGCCCTCGGTGCGTGCGAGATTCACCACTCCGTAGATCTCGCTCCAGTCGACCGGATGAAAACGGGAACGCACCGCGGACTCACGGAAGGCACCGGCAGCCGCGGGCAGCTCCAGCAGCCGGGCCGCCTCCGCATCGAGCGTGACGGTCCCGGCCGCGTTGTCCCAGCGCCACAGACCGATCGCGGTCGCGGCCAGGACGTCTTCAGTGCGCATTGCACCACTTCAAGAAGATCTGCTCCGCAGACGCCACCGAGGCCGCCCGCCCAGGGCACGCCCGGGCCCGGTCCGCGGCCACCTGTCAGTTCCGGATGATCTTGAAATGTCAATGTCAATGCTTCCGTGCGGGTGCGGGCGGTAGCCTGGGGAGGCTGAATCCACCCCGAACCGCGAAGACTGGATGAACGAGAATGCATCGGTACAGGTCCCACACCTGCGGCGAGCTCCGCGCCTCTGACGTCGGCACCGACGTCCGGCTGAGCGGCTGGCTGCACAATCGCCGAGACCTGGGCGGCATCCTCTTCATCGATCTGCGCGACCACTACGGTCTGGTGCAGCTCGTCGCCCGTCCCGGCACTCCCGGCAACGAGGCCCTGGCGAAGCTCACCAAGGAGACCGTCGTACGGATCGACGGCAAGGTCTCCGCGCGCGGCGCGGACAACGTCAACCCGGAGCTCCCGACCGGCGAGATCGAGATCGAGGTCACGGAGGTCGAGGTGCTGGGCGAGGCCGCCCCGCTGCCCTTCACGATCAACGCAGAGGACGGGGTCAACGAGGAGCGGCGCCTGGAGTACCGCTTCCTCGACCTGCGCCGCGAGCGCATGCACCGCAACATCATGCTGCGCTCGGCCGTCATCGCCTCCATCCGCGCCAAGATGGTGGCCCTCGGCTTCAACGAGATGGCGACCCCGATCCTCACCGCGACGTCCCCCGAGGGCGCCCGTGACTTCGTCGTCCCGTCCCGCCTGAACCCGGGCAAGTTCTACGCCCTGCCCCAGGCCCCGCAGCAGTTCAAGCAGCTGCTGATGATCTCCGGCTTCGACCGCTACTTCCAGATCGCGCCGTGCTTCCGCGACGAGGACGCCCGTGCCGACCGCTCGCCGGGCGAGTTCTACCAGCTCGACGTCGAGATGTCGTTCGTCGAGCAGGAGGACGTCTTCCGGCCGATCGAGAAGCTGATGACCGAGCTCTTCGAGGAGTTCGGCAACGGCCGCCACGTCACCTCGCCGTTCCCGCGCATCCCGTTCCGCGAGGCGATGCTGAAGTACGGCAACGACAAGCCGGACCTGCGCGCCCAGCTGGAACTGGTCGACATCTCCGACATCTTCGCCGACTCGGAGTTCAAGGCGTTCGCCGGCAAGCACGTCCGCGCCCTCCCGGTCCCGGACACCGCGGGCCAGTCCCGGAAGTTCTTCGACGGCCTCGGTGACTACGCCGTCCAGCACGGCGCCAAGGGCCTGGCCTGGGTCCGCGTCGGCGAGGACGGCGCCCTGACCGGCCCGATCGCCAAGTTCCTCACCGAGACCGACATCAAGACCCTCACCGAGCGTCTGTCCCTCGTCCCCGGCCACGCGATCTTCTTCGGCGCGGGCGAGTTCGACGAGGTCTCCAAGATCATGTCCGCCGTCCGCGTCGAGGCCGCCAAGCGCGCCGGCCACTTCGAGGAGGGTGTCTTCCGGTTCTGCTGGGTCGTCGACTTCCCGATGTACGAGAAGGACGAGGACACCGGAAAGATCGACTTCTCGCACAACCCCTTCTCGATGCCCCAGGGCGGCATGAAGGACCTGGAGGAGAAGGACCCGCTCGACATCCTGGCCTGGCAGTACGACATCGTCTGCAACGGCATCGAGCTGTCCTCCGGCGCCATCCGCAACCACGAGCCCGACGTCATGCTCAAGGCGTTCGAGATCGCCGGTTACGACCGCGAGACCGTCGAGCACGAGTTCGCGGGCATGCTCCGCGCCTTCCGCCTCGGCGCCCCGCCGCACGGCGGCATCGCCCCGGGCGTCGACCGCATCGTGATGCTGCTGGCCGACGAGCCCAACATCCGCGAGACGATCGCCTTCCCGCTCAACGGCAACGCCCAGGACCTGATGATGGGCGCCCCGACGGAGCTGGACGAGTCCCGCCTGCGCGAGCTGAACATCCAGCTCCGCAAGCCGGCGGCGACGGCAAAGGACAAGACGGAGAAGTAGCCGCCCGCTTTTCTCCTGGTTCCACGTGAAACAGCCCCCGGCCGGACAGGCCGGGGGCTGTTCGCTGTTATGCCGTCGTCGGCGGGAACGGTGCGCGGCGCGGGGAGCAGGTGAAGCGCCGCCTCGGCCAGTTCCGTGAGCGGAGGCCGACCTCGCACGGGGGCGCGGCCTCCACGGCACCTCGTTCCAGGGGCGGTGTTGAACTCATGGGGGCAAGTCAGCCTCCAGCGAAGCCCAGGACCAACCCGGTATGCGGGGGCGTAGGTGGCAGCGGACTCATAATCCGTCGGCCGTGGGTTCGAGGCCCACCCGCCCCACTGCGAGCCGCAGGTGAAGAATCGTTCTCACCTGCGACTTTGGCGTTCCCGGGGTCTGTCGTGCCATCAGGCGAGCCGAGCTCAAGCCTTTGGCTGGGAACGACCTGGAACCAGAGTCCCCCGGCTGGTCCTCATCGCGACGCTGGCGCGGCACGAGCGCCGCCGCCTTCTCGGCCGCGTCCCGCCCGACTCCACCCAGCAGGGCCCTCGTCGACCGCTTGCCCAAGGACCAGGGCGCGGCCCTGCGTATCCGCCTCGACCTCGACCAAGCCGAGCCCGGCCTGCGGGAAGCCGTCGCAGGTCTGCGGCGCCAAGCCGACGGTTCAGCTGGCGACGGCGACGGTCTGCGCAGCGCTATCGCTGCCCGCCTCGCGGACCAGGCCGCTGGGCTGAACGTGTAACTGATCGACCATGCTCTGCGGGCCTGTCTGTGGGGGTGGGGCCGCAGGCAACGCTTGAAGTGAACTCTGCTGCACGTTCGTCCGTGTAACTCGCCGCACAGGAGCGTTGGTTGGTGTCATCATCGCTGCGTGATCACAGGCATACGGCGTCGCGTGGCGCAACGTCAGAGGCTGAAGGCTGATGCGGCGATACGGAAGCTGCGCACGGATCTTGATGTGCTTGGTCTTGAGCCTGCACCCGGTTCGGTGAGAGTGGCGCTTCGAGCGCGATATCAAAGAGCACCGGCCAGCTGGGCAGCATTACTAATTGTGGGATTCTTTGGGCTCAGATGTGTGTCGAAACTGGTGGCGGGTTACATAGACCTCTATGCCCCGGGATGGCTGATAAATGATCTAGAGATACAGGCTCCTGCGTCTGCTCTGAGTAGGGCGGCCTGGCTCCAATTTGTCCGAGATTTTATCGTAGTCGGTAGTTGGCTCCTTCTTGTGCGGCGCGTCATGGTCTCCTTGGGGGTTCGCTTCCGATTGGATGCACTGATGTTTACTCGCGTCGTCATCTGGGTGGATCTAATAGGGGAATGCGCGGATGTTTATCGCTCCGCGAGCAACCGCGCTTTCCATTTGCGGAATCTGTCTCTCAGGTATGCCGTGATGCGGGTGTACGGTGCGCGCTCGATGAGAGGCACTGTTTCCCCGTTCTCCTGGCGGCGTGCGCCGTTGAGGGGGCATGCCTTCAGTGTTGTGGCCGCGCTGAGGGCCGCCGAGTCTCGCCTGGATGTTGAGCCTAGGGAAGCAGCTAGAGAGTTGGCGCGCCTGCTGCTCAAGATCAGCCAGCGATACGCGGATGGGCAAGTGGGGGCTTTGCTCGATCCTGGTGAGCTGACAGCTCCTGCAAAGAGGCGTGAAGCCCTGCGACTCTGCGCTGCGGTCCTGCTTGTCGCTGGGGTTGCTGTTTGTGCTCCCTTGTTACATATTCCTATCCCAGTCGCCGTGGCTGCGGCGGTTATTGCGATTGCGTTGGTCTATCGCAGTGCGCTGGCTACAGGTCTGGGCGTACTGGCTCTACTGTTGCCGCTTTTCTTTCCAGGTAAGTAGTTATCGTGCCGGAGTCATGCTGCGAAACTCGCACCACGTGTCTACTGCCGAAATCAAGGGCGCTCGATGCGGGGCAGGGTCGGACACTGCGCGGCTCTTCCACACGGCGGACACCGTTCGGGCAAACGTGGTGATTGCGGGTGGGGTCGCGGTTTGGTAGGCGGGAACCGATTGGGCGAGCCTCTCGGCTTGTGCCGCGCTGTGGCCAGCGTGGATGAATCGAGGGATGGCGAATGCAGTGTCGGCCCACGCTGGACCAGGGCAGGCAAGGGCCCAGTCCAGTACGCGGATTCCGCCCGTAGTGGTGAGCATGTTGAGCGGCGACACGTCCGAGTGGACGAGGGTCTGGCCTTCAAGGTCAGGAGAGCGGTCCGAGGGGAAGAAGCCAGCCCAGCGGACACGCAGGGGCTTCTTTCGGACCTGCTCGGGCCACGGCGCCTCGGACATGACGGCAAGCGCGTCGAGGAAGGCGCAGAGGTCACGAGAGCCGGGGCTGAGGTCCGGGTGCGGACCGACGAGGTACTCGTAGCCGGCGAGCAGCCACCCGCCGGCGTCGACCTGCCAGAGCACGCGGGGGGCGAGCGGTGCGACGCGGGTCACGCGCGCCTCGTAGTCGTACATCCACGCTGCGGGCTCGTCGCTGCGGGTGCCCTTGACGAAGACGGGCCCGGCGGCGGTGTGGAGGGTGCAGGCGAGACGGGCCATTACGCCGGTCTCCGCGGTCTCCGCGTGCTCGACGGGCCCGGTGTAGGCCTCGACGGCGCTACGGGACTCGGTCGGGAGCTCAAGCCATGCGGTGCGGTCCACCCGCGTACTCCTCGTGCAGAACGGAAGCCGGTCCCCGGCTCGGCCACAGAGTGGCACAAGCCGAGGACCGGCCGCAGGCGGTACGTCAGGCGTACTTGGGACTGTTGTGGCAGTTGGCGTGGCACTGCGAGCAGTCGGCGAGGTCCAGCTCAGGCCAGAACTCCATGTCGATCACGAACCCGGCCGCGACGATCGCGTCGACCGTCCGGGCACGCAGGGCCTTGCCGCCGCCGTGCTCCTCCTTGTCGAGGAACCCGGGCTGATGGTGGACGAACTTGCCGATCGTCCCCGAGCAGAAGTCCTGGTACGCCTGCGTGTGCAGCAGGAAGGCGTGCCAGAAGTCATCGACGAGCGGCGACGGGCTGAGCGGGGTGTCGCTGTACGCGCCGGCCGCGAGGAAGGCGATCATCTGGCCGACGCCGCGGTCGGCCTTGTCGTCGGTCAGCTCGGGGAACTTGGCCTGCATGTTGTACACGAGCGTCGCGCGCAGCTTGGCGCCGATCAGATTCCGCGCGTCGGTCGCGGGACGCTCCTGGATTACGGTCACGGTCCTTGCCTCCTTGGTCAGTGGTGCCTGGACGTGCTGTGTGGCGCCTCGGCCGGCGCGACTGGGGACGGTGCCGACCGAGGCGTGCCCCGCCCGCCCGGGGCCTGTCGGGTCATCCGAGCAGGCGGGGAGATCAGAGCGCCGGGAATCCGGCGTCGGTGACGGCCATCGCCGACGGTGCGTCGCGGTGGCCGAGTTCACCAGTGGTCATGGTGGCGAGCGTGGCGAATCCCGCGGCGGTGCCGAGCACCCATATCCAGCTCAGGAAGCGGCCCACCGGATCACCGGATGCGGCCCCGCGCTGCGCAGCATGGCGCGCGGTCACGCGGCGTTCTCCTGCGCCTGCTCACGCTGGGCGATGAGTCGCTCGAACTGGATCGCGTACAACTCGACCTGGTCCGGGGTGAGGACGAGTAGGGACTCGGCCGTACCGTCGTCGTCGTAGTGGACCAGGACCGGCAGCGCGCCTTGCTGGGCCCGGTGGTCGTACACGGCGTCGCGTCGCATCGGGGTCACGTATGTTGCCTGTGCCGGGACGGGGCGCAGGGTTGTTCCGTCGGCCGGCGCCGACCACTCGTCGCCACCGCCCGGCGGACGCAAGTGGTACGTGCTGGCGCCCACTCTGGGCAGCGTCACGACGACGCCGATTCGGCCGTCCTTGGCGGTGTCTCGGGCGAGGTCGCCGAGCCGTGGGTAGAACGGTCCGGCCGTCCCTAACTCGCCACCCTGTGAAGGGAGATGGGGTGTTGGTCGTCCTGTCATGCCCCAGAAGTTAGGGGCACTTCGGGGGCCCAATATGAATCGGAGGAATACCGCCCTCATCCGTCCAGGTGAAAGCGGTCTGACATGCGGCGCAGCTTCTCGCGGGTGGCGATTCGCTCGGCGTAGACAATGCCTCGGAGGGTCGACCGGGCGATCGGATGGTTCCGTACGAGCTGGGGAGCGATTCGCTCCGCGGTCTCCAGCTCGGCGAGCGCGCGGTCGCGGTTGCCGTCCCACAGCCACGCGCGGGCGAGGTCCATGTGGTGGTGGCCCTGGCGGGAGTTGGGAAGGGCTGCGACGAGCTCGGGGGCCGTGCGGCGGTTTATGACGAGCGCCTTGGTCTGCTCGCCGGTCTCCAGGGCGACGCTGATCGCGTGGATCTGTACGTTGCCGGGGGAGAAGGTGACCGAGTGCCGGTCGTAGATCGGTGGGGCGTGGTTGCCTGCCATCCGGCTGGCGGCGTCGCGAGCGTGGTTGATCCGCTCATCGGCCTCCGCCGACCGGCCGGCGCGGGCCGCGGCGACGGCGGCGCGCAGGTGCAGCGTGCCCCACATCCGTAGGGCGAGCGGCTCGCCAAGCTCGTACTCACGCTGCACGCTGGCGATGGCCTTGTCGGACAGGGTGAGCGAGTCGTCCCAATCGGCTGTAGCCCACATGTCCCAGACGCGCATCCAGTCGGCGAGGGCGGGCATAACGGGGTCGGCCGAGAGGCGGGCGGCCCATGCGGCGCGCTCGGCAGCCATGGCGACGAGCTCGGGGTGTCCGAGGGCGTGCGCGGCGGTGTGGGCGAACTTGCACGCCACTGCGTAGATCGCGAACGCTTCCTCGCGCTCGTGGCCGGTCGCGGCCTCGGCCAGGGCGCGAGCCTCGCGCAGCAGGTCGGGGAGGGTAGCGAGGATCGCTGTGTTGGCCGCAGCGTCCCGCAGGCGGTGCAGGCGGGTCATGTCCCGCCACAGTTCGCCGGACGCGCGCGGTGCGCCGTCGAAGATCGGCGCGAGGTCGTAGCGGCGCAGCTCGCGCAGGATGGACGCCGCCGAGACCTGCCACTGATTCTCGGCGGGGCTGCTCGCGTACGGCCGGCCGATCAGGTCATTGGGATGCACGTGCAACTCGGCAGCGACGAGGTTCAGCAGCCCGACCCGGTCCAGTTCAATCAGGCCGCGTTCCATCTTCGACACCCAGCCCTGTGTCTTTCCAAGCGCAGCAGCGAGGTCAGCTTGCGGCATCCCGAGCCGCAGCCTGGCTCGACGTACCCGACGGCCGATCTCCTCGGCTTCCTCCAACATCAGTGCACTCCCAAGGTGGTGGCAGGCCGTAGCCGCTGAGGCTGTTGCCAGGACGTCACGGCTCATCCGTTTGGGTTCATCTCTCAGCACGGTACCCATGCGACCGGCCCGATGGGGAGCAAGCGATGTGCCCAGCGACCGCGTCCGTGAGAATGCCTGCCGTGAACTACTTCACTGAGACGGGCTGGATGGCCTTCTTCTCCGGCACGGACACCGAGATCGGCCGACAGCGTGGCGTCGAGGCGTGGCACCCGACGACCGGACAGGCCCTCGTCGTAGACCCTCAGCGAGGCAAGCTGAGGCCCGTAACGGACTTTGAGGACTTCTCCCATCTGGAGCGAGTCCACCGGATCGTAGAGGTCATGCCAGGTGGTGGATGGCGAGCGCATTGGGACGACGAGGGCGGAGCACCGCTCACTCAGCCGGTGCTGGCATGGCTGATCAGCTCGGAGGGCAGCGCCACACCCGTGACGGTGGAGCCGAACGGAGACATCGACAGCTCCGGGACAGCGGATCGAATCCTTGCACCGGGGCAAGAGTTGCGTGACGGGTAGTGCTTGGTGCCGCCTGTCTATCGTCCCCGCAGCGCGCGGCTTGCCGCGTCCAGGTGCGGCGCCGACAGAGCGAAATGGTTCACCGGGTTGCGGTAGCTGTATGAGCCGTCGCAGACCCAGGTACCGCCGTTCTCACGCCAGTTCGCCGGCGTCCACTGGCCCTGATTGAGCAGGAGCAGCCTGGCGAGCTCAACAGGGTCCTCGATGATGCTGAGGGCGCTCAACGCAGCGGCCAGACGGGGCGCTGCGGTTTCGGGTATGTCGGCATCCCCGAGCATGGGGAAGAGCAGGAGCAACCGGGCGTTCGGGTCTGTGACACCCGTGAGGGCTTTCTGGTCAGCCGCGGATTCCAGTTCGGACCAGGACAGCCCAGGCCCCATGAAGTGGCCGTCGTCCACGGCGAGTGTGACGGCTTCCTTCCACTCGGGGTGGAAGAGCAGGTAATCGACGCCGCCGTCGCCTTCGAGGTTGCGATAGACGACGTTGAGGACGTATCCGGAGTGCAGGTGCACGGTGAACACAGGCCACTCGTCCGAAGGCAAGACCATTTTGTAGAGCTTCTGAGCGTCGTCCCAGTCCGGGCCGAAGGCGACGGCTTGCGCTTCCTCACCCCGCAGGCTTGAGCCGAGGTGGCATGGCCAGAAGAGCGGCAGGTCGAGGAACCTCGTACCGTCCGCCAGTGGGCCCACTTCGTAACCCGCGATCTCCAGCATTTGGCAGATGATCGCATGGCGGGCCACCGAGCCTGTGGGCGACTCTGCAACGGCCGATCGGCGTCGGCTCGGGATCGCGTCGGCGGCTCGTCGTGTCTGCCCAGCCCGGCGGCAGCTTGGCAGTGGGCTGGGAACCCGATGGGAACGGACGCACCGGAAAGCGGCGGCAGGGAGCGCCACGGCGAGGTGGTGCGCGCAGGCCGTGACCAGCCGGAACGGCAGGGTGGATCCGGCGGCAACCTCCGGACTGTCCTCGATCGGACTCATAATCCGTCGGCCATGGGTTCGCAAGTGGCCCGGCACGAGTAAATGTTGTGATGTGCCCAAGTAGGGGTGGTGAGCATGTCCGTAACCCAGATCGACCTGGATGACGAGGCGCTGGCTGAGGCGATGCGTCTGATGGGTGTGACGACGAAGAAGGAGACCGTCAACATGGCTCTGCGGGAGTATGTGGCTCGCATCAGGAGGCTTGAGGCTGCCGAGAAGCTGGCCCGGCGGGGCGAGAGCGTGGTGAGTTCGAGAAGGCCGCAGCTGCGTACGGCGCTGCCAAGCGCGCGGCGGGCGGCCTTTGAATGATCACGTATCTTGTTGACACCTTTTTCGTGCCCCAGGGGCGCTGCGCCCCTGGGAGGGGCACATCGCCGGAGGGTCCGGCCCCGGGTGCCGCAGCCGTCCCAGTGGCTGCAACGCCCACCACTGCTCGAAGTCACCGGGAATGACCTGCGTGGGGAAGTTGCCAGAACTTGCCACCACGCAGAGCCGGTTCATGCTGCGGCCAGTAGCTCGCACCAGACGAACTTGCCGGAGTCGCCGGTGCTGCTGAGCGGATACCAGCCCCAGCCGTCCGTGCTGTTGCGGACCAGGTCGAGACCGCGCCCGTTCTCGGCTTCCGCAGATGAGTGCAGGGGTGGCGCTGGTGGGGTGGGGTCCGCGTCCCAGACGCCGATGCGCAGTACGCGGCCCGCCCAGCGCAGGCGTAACGCGGCCGGGCCCTTGGTGTGGCGTACCGCGTTGCTTACCAGCTCGGTGGCGACGAGTTCGGCGGTCTCGGAGAGGGGCAGCAGGTCGTGCAGCGTGAGGATCAGACGCAGAGTGCGTCGGGAGACCGTGACCGCGCGGGGGTCGTGGGGGATGTACAGCGTGTATTCCCAGGAGGCGTCGGTGTGCGTGGGCGAGTTCGGCATACGGGAACTCCGTTGAATGCGAGGGCGGTTGTTGGGCGCGGCGGTTCGTGGGCGGTGGCATGTCGCACCCGCCATGGCATGGCGGGGCGGTGCGCTTCCGGGGTCCCGGCGTTTCGCAGCGTGTGCGATGCGTTACCGACCGTAGGGGTAAAGCTTTCCCCCGGTCAAGCCTGGCTGTGATACTCGTACGGTCAACTCACCTGAAAGAGAGGCAACATGCCCGGCAGACGTGTCATCACCGCACGGCAGGAACGGCTGGGAGCTGAGCTGCGCAAGCTTCGTGAGCGGGCAGGCATGACGGGTCGTGACGCTGCCCGAGCCATGGGAGTGGCCGAGAGCAAGATGTCCAGCATGGAAGCAGGCCGGGTCGGTGTCAGTGCCGAACGTGTGCGGCACCTGGCCAGCCAGTACGCGTGCGACGACGCGGTGTTGGTGGATGCGCTGGCAAGTATGGCGATTGAGCGCGTTCGCGGATGGTGGGAGCAATACCGGGAACAGGTGCCCTCCGGATATCTGGATCTGGCCGAGCTTGAGCACCATGCCGCCTGGCTGAAGAACTTCGAGACCGTGCATGTGCCAGGGTTGCTACAGACGGAGCAGCAGGTCCGGGCCATTTTTGCCGCGACCGTGCCGGAACTGTCCGAGGAAGAACTGGAAGTGCGGGTGGGGTTCCGGATGAATCGTCAAGTGGTGTTTGCCGAGGGGCAAATGGACCACTACGAAGCGGTGATTCACGAGGCTGCTCTCCGGATCAGGGTCGCCGATAGCAAGGTTGCACGAGGCCAGCTTCTGCACATCCTGGATCACTCCGAGCTCCCGCACGTGACGGTGCGGGTCATTCCTTTCGACCTGGATGGGTTCGCAGGGATAGGTGATCCGCTGGTGTATGCGGGTGGGCCCGTGCCACCGCTCGACACCGTTCTTATGGACACCCCGCATGGCGGCGCCTTTCTGGATGCGCAGGCGCAGCTCTGCCGGTACCGCGAGGTCGTGCGCAAGCTGGAGGCGGTCTCGCTGGGCGTCATAGAGTCGAGGGACTTCATCCATCGCCTTGTGCGGAGCATGTGAAAGGTCCCGGAATGACAAAGGGCGTCGTCTGGCAGAAGTCCTCGTTCTCCGGCGGGGGCGATTCATCCAACTGCGTCGAGCTCGCCGCACACAACAGTCGGATACGCCTCCGCGAGAGCGATGACCCCGGTACGGAGCTGGCGGTCACCCCGGCCCAGCTGGTCCGGCTCCTGGGCGGTGTGAAGGGCGGGCAGCTCGGCCGGGCGCACGACGGCACGGATCTCTGACCTGTCCTCAGCCTCCGGGTGGTACGGCCGTATGGCCCTCTTGCGGGTTCGCGCTCGCGTGTCGCGGCGTTAACTGGGTTGGGCGGGACGAGGCGTGACGGGGAGCTTGCCCGCGCTGTCTTCACCCACGACCGCTGAGGAGTACCCGTGTCCGTGTACCGTCCGTCGGCCGCCCGGCGTCCCCCGTACGCCGTCTGCGCCGGAACGTGCGCCGCCGTGCTCCTGCTGCTCACCGCCTGCGACAACACCTCCGACTCCGCCACCGGCCCCCGCAAGGGCCGGGTGACCGCATCGGCTACCGCCGGTGTCGCGGGCCCACAGGCCGACGGACAACGGGGGCGGGCCGCCCCCGGTCCGTATTCGCCGCGCATCCGCCCCCGCGAGATCCCCCGGCTGGGGCCGCGGACCAGGACCGCGATCCCGGCGGACTCGCGGCAGGCGCTGGTCGTCACCGGTGACTCCTACGACTCCAGCCTGTCCACCGCGGTCCTGTACACCCGCGACGACGCCGCCCTGGGCTGGCGCGCGGCCACGGACAGATGGCCGGCCCGCAACGCCCTGTACGGCTGGACCGACGAGCACTGGGAGAACGACCTCCGCACCCCGACCGGGGTCTACGGACTGACTTCCGCGGGCGGCCTGCTCGATCCCCCGGGCACCATACTCCCGTACAACCAGAGCCCGGCGTTCGCCGTGAGCGGCGAGGGGTTCGACGGGGATTCCCTCGAAGGTTCCTTCGACTATGTCGTCGCTGTCGACTACAACCGGATCCCCGGCGCATCTCCCCTGGACCAGACGCGTCCGCTCGGCCAGAAGCGGGGCGGCGGCATCTGGATCCATGTGGACCACGACGGCCCGACCCAGGGCTGTATCTCGCTCCCCAAGGGCCGGATGAGGGAACTGCTGCAGCTCCTCGACCCGGCGAAGAAGCCGGTCGTCGTGATGGGGGACGTACCGGCACTGGAGCGGTGAACCGGGAACGGGCCCGGCCTCCGGCCCGTACGCTGGACGCAGTCCGGTTTCCAGCAGGAGGCAGTGATGATCGTGGTTGAGGAGAGTGTGTTGACCCAGGAGGTCTTCGAGGACCTCGCCCGTCACGCCATACGTGCCGAAGAGGCACTGCGTCTGGAGTTCGTGAACGGGAAACTGGGGGTCAAGGCTGTGCCGGACGGGGATCACGGGCGGATCATCGCCTGGCTGATGCAGATCTGTATCCAGTTGGGGCGCGGCATGTGGCTCTTCGGTGAGCAGGGGCTGCATGTCGAGACGTATCGCAAGGGCAATGCGCGTCCTGACGCCGTACTCGCCCCGCTGGAGAACTTCGTCGGCCAGGGCGAGTGGGCCAGCCCCGACGGCGTCCTGATGGTTGTCGAGGTCACCTCCTACGACGAGGACACCGACCGCCGGGACCGCGTCGAGAAGCCGCGCGCCTACGCCGAGACCGGCATTCCCGTCTACCTGCTCATCGACCGCGAAACCTGCGAGGTCAAGGTGCACTCGGAGCCCGATGGCGTGCGGTACGAGCGCGTGGTGACGGTGCCGTACGGGAAGGCCGTCGAACTGCCCGACCCCGTGGGCATCGAGCTGGACACCGAGCCGCTGAAGAACTGGGTCCGCTGACCCGAAGGCGGTGGAGCACGGGAAAGAGCCGGGACCGATCGCGCGGTCCCGGCCCTTTCCCGGTGTACGTGCGTGCGTCCGCTTACGCCGGCTTCTCCTCCAGGCGGGGGAACAGCACCGCGCCCTTCGTCACCGTCACGCCCGCCGGCAGGAGGCCCCATGTGCCGGCGTCCTGGACGCGCTGATCGGACAGCGCACCCAGGGACGCCTCGGCGCCGAGGGAGTCCCACAGCTTCTGCGAAGTCTCCGGCATCACGGAGTTCAGCAGGACCGCGACACCGCGCAGAGACTCGGCCGCCGTGTAGAGGATCGTCGCGAGGCGGGCCTGGCCCTCGGGGGACGTGTCCTTGGCGACCTTCCAGGGCTCCTGCTCCGTGATGTAGCCGTTGACCTGCTTCACGAAGTCGAAGACCGCCAGGATGCCGGCCTGGAAGTCCAGCTCCTCGCCGATCTTCCGGTCGGCCGTGGCGACGGCCTTCGCCAGCCCCTCCTGGACCG
This sequence comes from Streptomyces sp. NPDC002785, assembly GCF_040295565.1. NCBI lineage: Bacteria > Bacillati > Actinomycetota > Actinomycetes > Kitasatosporales > Streptomycetaceae > Streptomyces > Streptomyces sp. NPDC002785. The sequence goes on from NZ_JBEOVN010000001.1 coordinate 126,791, forward strand.
CCTTCTCGGCGTCACCCGCGGCGGTGGCCTCAGGGAGCGCCCCGCCGAAGTACTTGCCGACCATGGCGGCGACGCGCGAGGCGAGGTTGCCGTAGTCGTTGGCGAGTTCGGAGGTGTAGCGGGCGGAGAAGTCCTCCCAGGAGAACGAGCCGTCGCTGCCGAACGCGATGGCGCGCAGGAAGTACCAGCGGTATGCGTCGACGCCGAAGTGCGAGGTCAGATCCTGCGGCTTGATGCCCGTCAGGTTCGACTTCGACATCTTCTCGCCGCCGACCATCAGCCAGCCGTTGGCCGCGATCCGGCCGGGCAGCGGCAGACCCTGCGCCATCAGCATCGCGGGCCAGATCACCGCATGGAAGCGGAGGATGTCCTTGCCGACCAGGTGGACGTTGGCGGGGAAGGTCCCGTCGAACTTCTCCTGGTTGGCGCCGTAGCCGACCGCCGTGGCGTAGTTGAGCAGGGCGTCGACCCACACGTAGATGACGTGCTTCTCGTCCCACGGCACCGGGACGCCCCAGTCGAAGGTCGAGCGGGAGATGGAGAGGTCCTGCAGGCCCTGCTTGACGAAGTTCACGACCTCGTTGCGGGCGGACTCGGGCTGGATGAACCCCGGGTTGTTCGCGTAGAACTCCATCAGCTTCGGGCCGTAGGCGCTCAGCTTGAAGAAGTAGTTCTCCTCCTTGAGGATCTCCACCGGCTTCTTGTGGATCGGGCACAGCTTGACGCCGTCCTCGTCCTCGATGAGGTCGCCGGGGAGCTTGTACTCCTCGCAGCCCACGCAGTACGGGCCCTCGTACCCGCCCTTGTAGATCTCGCCCTTGTCGTACAGGTCCTGCACGAACTCCTGCACCCGGTCGGTGTGCCGCTTCTCCGTCGTACGGATGAAGTCGTCGTTCGCGATGTTCAGGTGCTCCCAGAGGGGCTTCCATGCCTCCTCGACGAGCTTGTCGCACCACTCCTGCGGAGTGACGTTGTTCGCCTCGGCAGTGCGCATGATCTTCTGACCGTGCTCGTCCGTGCCGGTGAGGTACCACACCTTCTCGCCGCGCTGGCGATGCCAGCGCGTGAGCACGTCGCCTGCGACGGTCGTGTAGGCGTGGCCCAGGTGAGGAGCGTCGTTGACGTAGTAAATGGGGGTCGAGACGTAGTACGCCGTCGCCCCCTGCTTCTCGGATCCAGTGGCCGCCATGGTCGAAATCCTAACGGCCTGCGGAAGATCGACTCACACCGATAAACCGGGCCTCCGGTGCGGAGATCTCTACGAAACATTCCTTCCGGTAACAAAGACGCATCCTGGGAGGGAGTGAACACGCATGCACGAGGCAGGGGACATCACGATGCGGGTACTGGTTGCCGAGGACGAGGAGATCCTGGCGGAGCTGGTCGCCACCGGGCTGAGGCGGGCGGGGTTCGCCGTCGACACGGTGTACAGCGGCGATGCCGCCCTCGCCTACCTGGGGCTGCACGACTACGACGTCGTCGTCCTCGACCGCGACCTGCCACGGGTGCACGGCGACGACGTGGCGCGGGGGCTGGTCGCCTCCGGCTCGCGGACCAGGATTCTGATGCTCACCGCCGCCAGTTCCATCGAGGACCGGGTCGCGGGCCTCGACCTCGGCGCCGATGACTATCTGGGCAAGCCGTTCGAGTTCCCCGAGCTGGTGTCGCGGGTACGGGCGCTGCGGCGGCGCAGCGCCCGCCCCGTACCGCCACAGCTTCAGCGGCACGGTGTCCGGCTCGACACCGTACGGCGCACCGCTTCCCGGGACGGGCGGGAGCTGGACCTCTCGCCGAAGGAGTTCTCCGTGCTGCAGCTGCTCCTGGAGGCCGACGGCGGGACCGTCAGCGCGGAGGAACTGCTGGAGCGGGCCTGGGACGCCAACGCCGATCCTTCCCCAAGCTCTCAACTCCGTTCGAGCAGGGAGAGACCCCACTCCGGCGCCGTCCGCGTCTGCATGAGCGAGCTGCGGGGGAAGCTCGGGGAACCGGCCCTGATCCGTACGGTGCAGGGCGTGGGGTACGCCCTGTGAAGCGCCCGTCGCGCGTTCCGCATGCCCCGCATTCCACGATCCGGACCCGGATCGCGCTCGTGTACGGCGGGGTGTTCCTGGTTCTCGGGATGGGGCTGCTCACCACCGTCAACCTCGCCTCCCGCGCGGGTACGGACTCCCAGGCGCGCGCCATCGCCCGCACGGCCGCGGTCGTCCAGCCCGGATACGCGGTGAACGGCCCGCTGGTCACCCGGCAGAGTCTCGGGCCGCCCACCGTCTACGACCTGACCGACCACGTCAGCGACGCGGCCGGTCACCAGCTGCTCATGTGGTCCGCGGCCTCGCTGCTCGTCATGACGGCCTGCGCGGTCGGTGTGGGGTGGTGGACCGCGGGGCGGGTCCTGCGGCCCGTCCACGCCATGATGGCGAAGGCGCGCCGGCTGTCCGAGCACACCCTGCACGAACGGATCGCGTCCAGCGGTCCCGACGACGAACTGAAAGAGCTCGGCGAGACGCTCGACGCGCTGCTGGCCCGGCTGGAGAAGGCGTTCGACAGTCAGCGCCGGTTCATCGCCAACGCTTCGCACGAACTGCGGACACCGCTCGCCACCCAGCGGGCCGCCATCCAGATCGGCCTGGACGACCCGACCCAGGAGGATCTCGTACGGACCCGGCGGACGCTCCTGGACAACAACCGGCGCAGCGAACGGCTCATCGACGGGCTGCTGCTCCTGGCGCGCAGCGAACGCGGGCTCGCGGCGAGCGAGCGGGAGGCGGTGGACCTCGCCCAGGTGGTGGCGGAGGAAGCGGCCCGGCATCCGGGCGTCGAGGTCGATGCCGGACCCTGTGCGGTACGGGGAAACCGGCTGCTGCTCGCTCAGTTGCTGGCGAATCTGCTGGCCAACGCCGTCATGTACAACGTGCCCGACGGGACGGTGGAGGTGTCCCTGCTGATGGCCGGTGACGAGGGACTGCTGGAGGTGCGCAACACCGGGCCCGTGGTGGACGCGGCGGACATCCCCGGGCTGTTCGAGCCGTTCCGGCGGGGTGAAGGCAAGGACAGGATGGGGCGCGGTTCCGGGCTCGGACTCTCGATCGTGCGTTCCATCGCTGTGGCGCACGGCGGTACGGTCACGGCGGTGCCGGGCCCCGAGGGTGGGCTCGCCGTGACCGTACGCCTGCCGGTGGATCAGTCCTCGGTCGCCGCTTCGCGGGCCGCGATCCAGGCGGGGAGGGCGGCGAGGACCTCGCGGTAGAACGTGGTGTCCGCGACCTCGCGGGGGGCGGGGCCCGCGTGGAAGAACCCGGCGTTCGGGGCGTTCAGCTTCCGAAGGAAGTCGAAGCCCTTCGCGTCCTCGTCGCCGAATGCGACGAACTGGAAGAACAGCGGCAGCCGCGCCGCCTCGGCCAGCGCCTGCTTGGCGGGCTGCTTGGCGTCCGGCGGGCCGTCCGTCTGGAAGATCACCAAGGCCGGGCCGGTGGCCTCCGACTTCTCGTAGTGCGCGACGACCTCTTCGACGGCGCGGTGGTAGTTCGTACGGCCGAGGCGGCCCAGGCCCGCGTTCAGTTCGTCGATCCGGCCCTCGTGCGAGGTGAGGTCGACCGTGCCGGTGCCGTCGATGTCGGTCGAGAAGAACACGACGGGGACGGTGGCGTTCTCGTCCAGGTGCGCGGCGAGGGCCACGGTGCGGTCGCCCAGGTGCTGGGCGCTGCCGTCCTTGTAGAACGGCCGCATGGAGCCGGAGCGGTCGAGGACCAGATAGACGGTGGCGCGCAGCCCGGTCAGCCCGTGTGCCTTCAGCCCGGCCTGGGCGGCCGTGTACGAGTCGACGAGCCCGGGCGCACGGGACTTGACCTGGGCGAGGGGGAGAGCGGGCTCGGGGGCCGTGTCGGTCGCGGCGGACGCGGCGGGCGCGGGCGCAGGCTCCGGTTCGGCCTCGGCCGGGGTCTCGGCTTCGGCGGCGACGGGCTCGGGCTTCGGCTCGGGCTCGGGCTCGGCTTCGGCGGTGACGAGCTCGGGCTTCGGCTCGGGCTCGACCTCGGTCTCGGCGGCGGGTGCGGCCACCGATTCGGTCTCGGCGGGGGCCTCGGCTTCGGAGGCGACGGGCTCGGGCTCGACCTTGGCCTCGGCGGCGGGTGCGGCGTCCGGCTCGGTGGGGGCCTCGGGCGCCTTGACGGGCTCGGCCTCGGCCTCGGTCTTGGTCTCGACCTTGGCCTCGACGGGCTCGGGCTCAGCGGAAGCCTCGGCGTCGACGGTGGCGGGTGCGGCCACCGGTTCGGCCTCGGCGGGGGTCTCGGCCTCGGCGGCGACGGGCTCGGGCTTCGGCTCGGCCTCGGCGGCTACGGGCTCGGGCTCGACCTTGGCCTCGGCAGCGGGTGCGGCCACCGGGTCGGTCTCGGCAGCGGGTGCGGCGTCCGGCTCAGCGGGGGCCTCGGGCGCCTTGACCGGCTCGGCCTTGGCCTCGGCGGTGACGGGCTCAGCCTCCGGCTCGACCTTGGTGGCAGGCTCGGCCACCGGCTCCGGCTCGGTCCCGGCGGTGACGGGCTCAGCTTCGGCGGGGGCCACGACCTCGGCCTCGGCGGCAGCAGGCGTGGTCTCCGGCTCCGCCTCCGCAGCGACCGGCTCGACTTCGGCTTCCGCAGCGACCGGCTCGGCCTCGGCGACGGGCGCAGCCTCCGCAGCGACCGGCTCGATCTCCGCCTCCGCAGCGACCGGCTCGGCCTCGGCGGTGACGGGTTCGACCTCTGCTCTGCCGGTCTCCGCAGCCACCGGCTCCGCAGTCTCGACCTCCGGCTTCGCCGACTTCGACATCGGCTTCGGCTTCGGCTGCGGCTTCGGGGCCGAGCCCTGGGCCGGGACCGTGGGGATGGACGCCTTGTCGAACGCCGCCGCCACCAGGTCCGAAGCCAGACCGCTGTTGATGGTGGACGACCGGGGAGAGGCGGGGGCCGGTACCGAGGCATTGGTGGCCGGAGCGGTTTCGCGTACCGGGACGGTCTCCGCAGCCGGCTCGTCCACCGTCACCGTGATCGGCTCCGACTCCGCGGGCGCTGTGCGTTCGGTCTGGGGCGGGACCGTGGCCGTCGGCGCCGGCGCGTCCTGCTCCGCACGGTCGCGGCCGAACACCTTGCGCAGCAAGCTCCGAATGCCCATGGGTGAGGCCTTTCGCGTGAGTTGGGTGCGATAAATGTCCGACCTGCGGGAATTCATCCCTGGCCAGGACGGATACGTAAGGTTAGCGGCCGGATCCGGCCGTTCGGCGGTGCGGCCCGCCCGTGGGACAACTGAGCCGCAGCCGAGCCCTGGCCGAGTCCTGCGCGCATGCTGTGCGGGTCTGGTGTACGTCGTTCAAATGTGCCCCCGTCCCCGGCCGGGCCGCCGACTTCAAGTCGGCGAGGGGCACCGGCATCTCCGGACTCGTCATCGAACTGGACGCCGCGCTGCCCGAACAGGGCCTCACCGAGCTGATGGAACAGGCCAATCGGCCCGTCGGGTAGGAGGGGCTCGCGGAGCCGCCGGCATCTACGGCTCCGATTGACGGTCAACCACCGCGTCTGCCGGCAGAGCGACGACGCCACCTCTTCGGAATGGGTGCCGCAGGCCATCACCGGGGTCTCGGACGCGGAGGAAGAACGAGGACTGGGGCACGTCGGACGCCGAGCCGAAGCAGCCACATGGCGGAGGTGATCAGCGACTGCGGCTGATCGGTATGACCTGACCTGACGCGCGTGCCGCACTAGAGTCGGTTGCATGGTTTCCGGTGAGGCGCCGCAGGCGGATGGAAGCGTTCGGGTCGACGTCTGGATCTGGTCGGTCCGGCTGACGAAGACCCGTTCGCAGGCCGCTGCCGCCTGCCGCGCGGGACATGTGAAGGTCGCCGGCGAGCGCGCCAAGCCCGCCCAGACGTTGCACGTCGGCGACGAGGTACGGCTCCGGCACGCGGGCCGGGACCGGATCGTCGTCGTGTCGAAGATCGTGAAGAAGAGGGTCGGCCCTCCGGTGGCGGCGGAGTGCTTCGTCGACAACAGCCCGCCTCCGCCGCCGCGCGAGGTGGCGATCCAGGTTCCGGTACGGGACCGGGGCGCGGGGCGGCCGACGAAGCGGGACCGGCGGGAGATGGAGCGGTTGCGGGGGGCCGGCCCCACGGAGTGACCGGGGTCGTCCGGTAGCCGTTTTGCCCTGGACAGGGGTGGACGACCGGGGGCGAAGCCCGCTCAGCAGCCAGGAGGGTGGTGCCCTTCGGGTCCTGTGTGCGGTGGGGGCTCAGAGCGCGATGACGGTCTTGCCGCGTGCGCCGCCCGTCCGGTTCCGGTCGAGGGCCTGCGGGGCCTTCTCCAGCGGGAGTTCGATGTCGATGGGCACGCGCAGTACGCCCTCGGCGGCGCCCTCGGCCAGGACGTCGAGCAGCACCGGGGTGGGTTCGAGCCGGAAGTCGATGCCGGTCACGCCCGCGGGGAGAGCGGCCCCGGCGGCGACGCCCCGCGTGGTGAGGGCGATCCCGCCGCCGCGTACCAGCGCGGCACGGGCGGCGAAGGCGCCCGGGGCGGTGGAGACCAGGTCGACGAGTGCGTCGACGCCGTCCGGGCAGGTCTCCCGTACCGCCGCTTCGAGGGGGCGGTACGTGGTGTCGATCGTGACGGTGGCGCCCAGGGCCGCCATCCGCTTGCGTTCGTCGCCGCGCACGGCCGCGAGCACGCGTACGTCGCGGGCCGACGCGAACTGGGTCAGATAGCTGCCGACGCCGCCCGCCGCCCCGATGACCAGCAGGCTCTCGTGGCCGCGGAGCACCGCGATCTCCAGGATCTGGGCGGCCGTCATCCCGGCGGACGGCAGCGCCGCCGCCGTACGGAGGGGGAGGCCGTCCGGGACGAAGGTGATGGCGGCGTCCTGCGGTACGGACACGTAGTCGCAGTAGGTACCGGCACCGGCCGTCGGCCCGGCGACCCGGCCGAAAACATTGTCGCCGACCCGGAAACGGTTCCCACCGCTGCCGATCATGTCCACCCGGCCCGCGAAGTCCACGCCGACGACCAGCGGGAACACCCTCGGGGCGGGGCCGTCGCCCAGGGAGCCCTGTGCGGTCTGCCAGTCGCTCGGGTTGAGTGCGGCGTACTCGATCCTGACCCGTACCTCACCGGCTTCCGGCTCGGGCTTGGGTATCTCGACCAGTGCGGGGTCGGCCCGGAACGCGCTGACGGCTATGGCTCGCATATGGAAGACCTCTCAGTCGTCCCCGATCCGGCAGTCACGAGAACCACTCTTCCCCGGCCCGTCCGCCACCGCACGTCGAACCCGGTCCGCTACGGGCGCTGCCCGCCGCCGTGCACTTTGCGCGTCGCCCACAGCCGACCGAGCATCGCGCACAGCGCCACCGCCAGCGCCGTGGCGAACACGATCCACACCGTCGTGAGCAGCGAACTCGTCAGCGCGTCGTACACCGCCGCCACACTGCCCGTCTCGCCGTCCGGCACCTCGGACAGCACCCGGTCGCGGGCGATCGCGATCACCGCGCGCAGCACGAGTGCCCCCAGTGCGAAACCGAACCCGGCCACCGCTGTGGCCGAGAGGGCGGCGAGCGCGGAACGCCCTCGCCCCGGTCCTCCGCGCAACCAGGCCACGACCACGGTCAGGACGGCGAACACGACCGTGCCCACGGCGGGCCAGATGCTGCCGGCCCGCAGCCACCGGAAGGTCTGGCGCAACTGGTCGGCGCGGTCGGCGGAGACGATCGTGATGTCGGTGTGCTGGACCGGGATCCGGTCGGCGAACGGCACCCCGTTCTTCTCCAGGTTCTGTTTGAGCTGCTCCGTCATCGGCGCCAGATCGATGGTCACGGCCTGGCCGGTGTTGCCGTTCAGCGCGGCGGTCACGGCCTCGTGGGCGGTGCGGTTGGCGCTGTTCCACGCGGCCCGGAAGGCATCGGTGGTGGTGAAGGACATCACCGCCTCGTGCAGGAAGTCCCGCACGGTGCTCTGGAGCGGCCCGACGTCCATCTGCTTCATCGCCCCGTCGGTGATGAGGTCGCTGACGGTGCTCCGCACCTCGGGGTCGGAGGCGAGCGGGGCCACCGCCGCGACGTAACGGTCCGTGTTGTCGATCTCCAGATCCACCCAGGCGGAGAGTGCGCTCAGCGGGACGAGCACGGCGAGCAGCACCAGCACCACTACCGCCAGAGCCGCCGAGAGATACGTCCGCACCTCTCCAGGGAATCCTGTACGGGGGCGGCGCGCCCAGGGCCCTGGGCCATCCGAGTTGCCGGGCGGCGCGGCCGGGTGTGCTCTGGAGGGAAAAGGGGCGACGGAAGGAGTTCTCCGCCATGGCCACACATGCAGCGACGCCGACCCGCAGGCGGACCGGGGCCAGGTCAAGTGAACGTCGGCACAGCGCGCTCGCCTGGGCCATACCCGTCACGCTGGGTGCGGCGTACGGCCTCTACGTGTCGTTCATCCTCCGCAACAACGGCGCGAGCGGCGGCCGGCAGTTCTGGTACGGCCTGATCTGCGCGGTGGTGCTCGCGGTTCTCTGCTTCGCGCTGGGCCGGATTCAGCACACCATGATTCCGCTCGCACGCGCAGTGGCGTACGGCGCGCTGACGTCCGCGGCCATCGGCCTGCTGGTCGGACTGACCGATTCGAGCGTGCTGCGGTCCACGGCGCTGGGACTGACGGTCGGCCTCGGGATGTTCGTCACCACGTTCTACATCTTCTACACGAGAGAGAAGACGTGAGCGCGTCTCCCGTCGCATCCTTGACCTTTTCCGTGGGGGAAGCCCCGGCATCAGCGGTGCCGGGGCTTTCCCTTCGGCATGAGCAGGTACGGGGGCGCGCCGACATGAGGACGGGCCCGCGCGGGGCTCGGGCCCGTCCTCATCTGCCACGCGGTTGCGGTCAGTCGCGTACGACCGTCACCGGGCACGGTGCGTGCTGGGTGACATGGAGGCTGACCGAGCCGAGCAGGGTCGCCTTGAAGCCGCTGTAGCCGCGAGCCCCGACGACCAGCAGGTTCGCGCCCTTGGCGCGCTCCAGCAGGGACTGGGCCGGGTTGCCGATCACCACGACCTTGCTGACTGCGGCCGCGCCCTCGGCGCCCAGGGCCTCCTCCAGTGCCTCGGTGAGGGACACCGTCGCCACGGCCTGTGGGTCGAAGTCCTCCGGCATGCCCGGCATCATGGACGCCCAGCTGGTCGCGGGGTACTCCCAGCTGTTGACGGCCTCCACCGTGTCACCGGTCAGTTCGGCCTGGCGTACGGCCCAGTGCAGTGCCTTGATCGACGACTCGGAGCCGTCAACGCCCACCACGATCCTGCCCATCTCTGCCTCCAGCTCTGTTCGGCTCAGTGCGCAGAGGCGTCGTGCGAGAAAATTTCGCACGACGCATCTTTCGCTCCAACTCTAATCAAACCGGACAGGGCTTCGAGCAGAGGGGTCCTTGGTCCGGCCAAGGGCCGACTCGGCCCGGTCGGGGTCGTTTTGGTGCGGTCGGCGGCTACTCGGTCCGGTCGGGGGCCGGCTCAGTCCAGCCGGAGGTCGGCGAGTCGCTGCTCGAACGGCACGACCTCGTCGTCGAGCCCGAGCGCCCTGGATGCCCCGGACGCCGCCCTGCCGCCCGCGATCACGCTTGCGAGCTCGCCGCCCGCACGCCGGATGCGGGACGGCAGGCCGTCGGTGTACTCGTCGCCGGACGAACCCCAGTCCTCCGATGCCGCGTACACGGAGGTCGGTACGACGGTGGCCCGAAGGTAGGCGAAGAGCGGACGCATCGTGTGTTCCAGGACCAGCGAGTGGCGGGCGGTGCCGCCCGTCGCCGCGATGACGACGGGCTTGCCGGTCAGCGCCGTGTTGTCGATCAGGTCGAAGAACGACTTGAACAGCCCGCTGTACGACGCGGTGAAGACCGGCGAGACGGCGATCAGCCCGTCCGCCTCCGTCACCTCCTTGATCGCCTCGTCCAGGGTGCTCGGCGGGAACCCGGTCACCAGGTGGTTGGCGATGTCGACGGCCAGATCGCGCAGCTCGATCACCCGGACCTCGACCGTGCGGTCCTGCTCGGCCGTCAGGCGTTCGCGGGCGGCGCCGGCCAGCCGCTCGGCCAGCAGCCGGGTCGAGGACGGCCGGCTGAGCCCGGCCGAGACGGCAACGATCCTCAGGGGCTCGGTGGCGAACACAGTGGACTGGGTGGACACGGTGGTCAGACCTCCTTCGTGGCGGTACGGGCGGCGACGGCGGGGTGGGCGGGGGCGGAGTCCGGCACTCCGGCCGGCCGCAGGTTGGCGAACTCCTTGCGCAGCACCGGGACGACCTCCTCGCCGAGGATGTCGAGCTGCTCCAGGACCGTCTTCAGCGGCAGTCCCGCGTGGTCCATCAGGAACAGCTGGCGCTGGTAGTCACCGACGGCGTCCCGGAAGGACAGGGTCCGCTCGATGACCTCCTGCGGGGAACCGACGGTCAGCGGGGTCTGCGAGGAGAAGTCCTCCAGGGAAGGGCCGTGCCCATAGACCGGCGCGTTGTCGAAGTACGGGCGGAACTCCCGTACCGCGTCCTGCGAGTTCTTTCGCATGAACACCTGACCGCCGAGGCCGACGATGGCCTGCTCGGCGGTGCCGTGCCCGTAGTGCGCGTACCGCCGGCGGTAGAGGTTCACCATCTTCTTCGTGTGCTCGATGGGCCAGAAGATGTTGTTGTGGAAGAAGCCGTCCCCGTAGTAAGCGGCCTGCTCGGCGATCTCCGGGGAGCGGATGGAACCGTGCCAGACGAACGGCGGGACGCCGTCCAGCGGGCGCGGGGTCGCGGTGAAGGACTGCAGTGGCGTACGGAACTTGCCCTCCCAGTCGACGACGTCCTCGCGCCACAGCTTGTGCAGCAGGGCGTAGTTCTCGATGGCGAGCGGGATGCCCTGGCGGATGTCCTTGCCGAACCAGGGGTAGACCGGGCCGGTGTTGCCGCGCCCCATCATCAGGTCGACACGGCCGTCCGCGAGGTGCTGGAGCGTCGCGTAGTCCTCGGCGATCTTCACCGGGTCGTTGGTGGTGATCAGCGTCGTGGACGTGGACAGGATGATGTGGTCGGTGCGGGCGGCGATGAAGCCGAGCGTGGTCGTCGGGGACGACGGGACGAACGGCGGGTTGTGGTGCTCACCGGTGGCGAAGACGTCCAGGCCGACCTCCTCCGCCTTCTGGGCGATGGCGATGGTGGCCTTGATCCGCTCGTGCTCGCTGGGTGTCCTGCCGGTCGTCGGGTCGGTGGTGACGTCTCCGACGGTGAAGATCCCGAACTCCATGGCGCCCGCCTCCAAATTTGTTGAACGTTGAACCATCTGGCCACACCCTACAACGGAGTGCCCAGGTGGTCTATTCCGCCGGGGAGGACTGGGGGTGCCGTACCCTGGACGGGTTTCGGGGGCCGGTCGCGCCTCTGTCGGATGGAGGCAGGGCTTTGGGCGAGAGCGGCGAGAGCGAGCGCTGGAAGGAGCGCGGTGTCGCCCTGCGCGTCTTCGTCTACGTCTTCGCCACGCACCTCTTCGCGGGCTTCATCTGGATCCTCTTCTACGTGGGCGAGCACGCCAAGAAGTGAGCGGGCACCGAGTGCCCCCCATGGCGGGGCGGCGGTTGTCCCCGAGCGCTTCGAGGGGGTCTGCCCGACGGGGGCGTAGGTCTTCGGTCGCAGGAGATCGGTCTCGGGGACCGGGACGCTGTGCCGATGCGGGCGAGAGAGCCGGATACCTACACTGCGGGCTCGGTGCGCAGACGGGCGTGCCGCTGTCAGGGGAGGAGCGCCGCCGTGCCGTTCACCGGCCAGAGCCATGTCCGTCTTGCCCGGCCGTCCCGTGATCTTGCCGCGGCCGAGAGGTTCTGGGTGGGGGGCCTCGGACTGACGGTCCTGTTCCGCGCCGAAGGGGGCCGGGAACCCGGGGCGCACGATCTGCTCATGGTGGGGCACCCGGACGCGTCCTGGCACCTTGAACTCGTCCACGGCGGCGATCACCCCGACCGACCCCGCCCCACCGACGAGGACCTGCTCGTCCTCTACCTCGACGGACCCGTGCCCCAGGAGCTGGTTGACCGGCTTGAGAAGCGCGGGGGCAAGCGCGTCCTGTCGCCGAATCCGTACTGGAACGAGTGGGGCGTCACCGTCGAGGACCCGGACGGGTACCGGCTCGTCCTCTGCACGCGCGACTGGTCCAACTCCTGAGGAACCCGGACGGCCCGCGCGAGGGGTTCACGGGCGCACCACCTGGGTCATCTCGGCGTCGGGGTCGGGGGCGGGGCTGGGAGCGGGCGCGGGACGGCGTGCGGTGTCGCTGATGCGGATCAGGATGCCGACGAGGGCCCAGTTGGCGAGGACGGAGGAACCGCCGTACGCCAGGAACGGCATCGTCATACCGGTCAGCGGGATCAGGCCCATCACACCGCCGGCGACGACGAAGACCTGCAGCGCGAACGCGCCCGACAGGCCGATGGCGAGCAGCTTGCCGAACGGGTCGCGGGCCGCGAGGGCGGTGCGTACGCCGCGTTCCACGATCAGGCCGTAGACCAGCAGGATCGCCATGATGCCCGCCAGGCCCAGTTCCTCGGCGAAGGTGGCGAGGATGAAGTCGGAGTTGGCGGCGAACCGGATGAGGTCGGAACGGCCCTGGCCGAGGCCGGTGCCGAGGGTGCCGCCGGAGCCGAACGCCCACAGAGCCTGCATCGACTGCTCGGAGTGACCGGCCACGTTCTGGCGGCTGAGCAGGTACTCGCGCATGGGGTCGAGCCAGGCCTGGACACGTTGCTGGACGTGCGGCTCGAAGGAGGCGACGCCGACGGCGCCGCCCGCGGACATCAGCAGACCGAAGACCATCCAACTGGTCCGCTCGGTGGCGACGTACAGCATGATGACGAACATTCCGAAGAACAGCAGCGACGTGCCGAGGTCGGTCTCGAAGACCAGGATCAGGATCGAGAGGAACCACACGACCAGGATCGGGCCGAGGTCGCGGCCGCGCGGCAGGTACAGGCCCATGAAGCGGCGGCTGGCCAGGGCCAGCGCGTCGCGCTTGACCATCAGGTAGCCGGCGAAGAAGACCGCGAGCACGATTTTGGCGAACTCACCGGGCTGGATGCTGAAGCTGCCTACGTGGATCCAGATCTTGGCGCCGTATATGTCGGCGCCCAGGCCCGGGACCAGCGGCAGCAGCAGGAGGAAGAGCGCGCCGACCATGGAGATGTAGGTGTAGCGCTGCAGGGCGCGGTGGTCCTTGAGGAATATCAGCACCACGATGAACAGCGCGATGCCCAACGCCGTGTACATCAGCTGCCGTGGCGCGGATGCTCCCGCCTGCTTGATCGACTGCAGCAGCTCGGACTGGTCCAGCCGCCAGACGGCGACCAGGCCGAGCCCATTCAGCAGCGTGGCCAGCGGCAGCAGCAGCGGGTCCGCGTACGGCGCGGACTTCCGTACGACGAGATGCGCGACACCGGCCAGCAGGCCCAGGCCCAGGCCGTAGCTCAGCAGGCCGGACGGCATTTCGTTGTTGATGGCCAGGCCCACGTTGGCGTAGGCGAACACTGGGACGACGACGGCGAACACCAGCAGTGCGAGCTCGGTGTTGCGCCGGCTCGGCGCGCCGATCGTCGACGTGTGGTGCGACGACGTGTTCGTAGGACTGCTCATCGTGTGACAGGGCCTCTCACGGCTTGCCTACTGCTGACCGCACAGCGAGACGGCCTTTTGCTCTTCCTTCGAGAGGCCGGGGCCGGGAGTGGGTGCGGTAGTGGTCTTGGACGGGGGACGGAGACGGCGACGGGGGCGGAGACGTCGAAGCCGGCGGAGTCGGCGGCGCTGTGGCCTTGGTTGTCGCTTCAGACGTGGAGGAAGCGTGTGTGGTTCCTGCAGTGCCCGTGGTACCGCAGGAACTGCCCTGGCCCGTCCTGGTGTTGTTGTGCGCTGATCGTCCGCCGACGGCAGCCACCGCCGACGCGTCCCCCGGTGGGGATACGGAGCGTGGTACGGGCACGGGAAGGTCGTGTGGGCGGAGCTGACACCGCCCACCCCGTGTGCCGGCCGGTTTAAGCCGTGACCGTTCCGCCCGGCAGCGATACCATCGGCGCATGACCTCCGTACCGTGCCGAAACTGGTGGCGCTCCTTCTAGGAGCGGCCACCTCCATCTGCACGGAACCAGGGCCGTTCGAAACGGACGGCCCTTTTTCTCTGCCCTCGTACGGGTACGGATGCCGATCCCGGCGGGCCGTCCTCCACGCAACCAGCACTCGCGAGGAGAGAGCCCCATGACCACAGCCACCGACACCGCCGCACCCATCGCCGCCGCATCCGCCCAGCGCCGCAGTGCCGAGCTGGAGCGGCTGATTCAGCAGGCACCCGAGAGATTCCGGGTGATGACCGGGGACCGGCCCACCGGGCAGCTGCACCTCGGGCACTACTTCGGCACCCTCCACAACCGCGTCCGGCTCCAGGACCTCGGTGTGGATGTCTTCCTGATCATCGCCGACTACCAGGTGCTCACCGACCGGGACGTCGCCGACCGGCTCACCGACCACATGGAGGGGATGCTGCTGGACTATCTGGCCATCGGGATCGACCCTGCCCGCACCACCGTCTTCAACCACAGTGCCGTGCCCGCGCTCAACCAACTGATGCTGCCCTTCCTCAGCCTCGTCTCCGTCGCCGAGCTGAGCCGCAACCCCACCGTCAAGGACGAGATCGCGCACTCCCGGCAGTCCGCCGTCAGCGGGCTGATGTTCACATATCCCGTGCACCAGGCCGCCGACATCCTGTTCTGCAAGGGCAATCTCGTACCTGTCGGACAGGACCAGCTGCCGCACCTCGAAGTGACGCGAACCGTCGCCCGCCGCTTCAACGAGAGGTACGGGGCGGTCTTCCCGGAGCCGGACGCGCTGCTCTCCGCCGCGCCGCTGCTCCTCGGCACCGACGGCACCAAGATGAGCAAGAGCCGGGGCAACTCCATCGCGCTCTGCGCCACCGCCGATGAGACGGCGCGGCTGATCCGCGGGGCGAAGACGGACACCGACCGGCACATCACGTACGACCCGGAGAACCGGCCCGAGGTGTCGGGGCTGGTGCTGCTCGCCGCGCTCTGTCTGGGCCGTGACCCGCATGGCGTGGCCGAGGAGGTCGGCGCCGGCGGTGGGGCCGCGCTCAAGCGGACGGTGACCGATGCCGTCAACAGCCGACTGGCGCCGATCCGGGCCCGGCGGGCGGAGTACGCGCAGGACATGGCGTACGTACGGTCGGTGCTCCGGGCCGGCAACGAGCGTGCCAACGAGATCGCCGAGGCGACGCTGGACGAGGTGCGGGGGGTGATGGGGGGCGTGCTGTAGCTGCTGCTCACCGAGCGCCGCGCCGGGCGCCCCGCTGAGTGCTCCGCCGAGCGCCCGGCGGAGCGCCCGGCGCCCCAGACATGCGCAAATTCTTGGGCGCGCACCGGCATGTCGCGTTGGCTTGTTGGATGGATTGAGTATGCATCCATCGTGTTGTGGCCCATGCCAACTCGCCGTGCAGTGATCTATTTTCACCATACCGGCTAGGAAATCGGAATGGTGGACCCTGGTCGGGGGCAATAGGGAATGCGCCTGCTTCTTCGATTAGGAGACGAACTCGCATGCGTGGGACGACAGTTGATGCGCTGTCCAGATAAAACGTTCTGGCGGTCGGATGAATTGACTTCGCCAGGGATGCTCAGAAGGTCCAACTGCCGTCCGGAGGGGCGCAGGAGATGCGGCCGAGCCGTTCAGTCGGTGGCCTGTCGACCGCTATTGTTGAAAGGCGTTTTAGCTGGAGCTGATTATCGGGTGTGGTGACGATCGGCATTCCGCTGATTCCTGGCCATTACGGCTCGGCAAGCGGACGGCAGATCAGAGTTTGATCACACGGTTACCGGCCGGCTCGGTGTCCATCTCTAACGCGATGTCACTGCCCGTCGTCCGCGGAGCAGTTCCGCGAGTCCGCGCCGGGTCGCCGCAATCACCACGCGGTCCTCGGCGCACAGTACGTGCCCGGGGTGCAGGTCCCAGACCAGGCCCGAGCGGCGGTCCGGGGTGGCGGGCGTGGCCGTGGCCAGGTCCGGGCGGCGGTCCTCGGGCGGGGTGGCGTCCAGGGCGAGGACCCGCCAGGCGCCCGCCCGGAACGCCTGCTCCACCGTGCGGCCCTCCAGCTGCGGGTGGCCCGCCACCTCGACCGCGGCGAACAGCATCACCTTTCGCTCCACCGGTATGGCACCCAGGATCTGCCGGCCCATCATGGCGACCGCGAAGGACGGGGCCGCCAGGTGGGACACGGACCGGGAACGGGTCACGGCCTGGGGGTGGGCGGTGCGCAGGGTGCGGTAGACGGCGGTGGCGAACTCGTCGTCGAACAGGCGCAGGGCGACGCGCAGGTCCGGCTCGACCGAGCGGGCGTACAGCGCGGCCTCAAGGTTGGTGGTGTCGCTGCTGGTCAGGGCCAGCAGCGCGCGGGAGCGCTGGATCTTCGCCGCCTCCAGCACGCCCTCCTGGGTGACGTCGCCGAGGACCACCGGTACGTGCAGCCGCCGGGCCACGGGGATTCCGCGCGCGTTCGGGTCGTTCTCCACGCACACCACGGGGATGCCGAGCTCACGCAGCCGGACGAGAACCCGCGTACCGATCTTGCCGAGGCCGAGCAGCACCACATGGCCGGACAGTCCGCGCGGCGGGCGGCGCAGGGACGATGCCGTACGCAGTGAGCCGAAGGCTTCCAGGACACCCGCCACGAGAAGCGGCAGCAGCATCAATCCGGCGGCGCCGGAAAGGAGTTGGATGACCTGGCGGGCCGTCGGGTCGCCGGTCGCGGGGTCGCCCATCGCGAACAGGTCCAGCAGCGTCAGATACGCGGCGTGCAGCGGGTCGTCGCCGGTGGTGAGCGTCGAGGCGACGGCGAGGGCCACGACGGCCAGGCCGACGCCCAGCGCCGACCAGCGCAGCCGCCGGGAGAAGAACTGGCTGAGCGGTGCGCTTCTGCCGCCCATCCGGGGCGGTGGACCGGCCGGGGCCGCCTGGCTGACCGCCTCCAGGACGATCGTGCCGCGGCCCGTCGCCGCCGCCACCTGCCGTTCGTCGGGCAGGAGTCGGGGGCCGTCGGCGCCGCTGCTGTCGGAGCCTTCGGCGCCCGCCGGGTCATGGGTGGTGGAGGAGAGCAGCGCGAGGGTGCACAGACCGGGGTCGGCGATCCGGCCGTCCTCGGGCGGGGTGCGTTCGGCGGCGCGCAGCAGCAGGCCCTCCGCCTGGATGACCTTGCTGGAGCCGGTGAGGGCGGTCGCCGCGAGAGCGGGGGCGGCGGTGTCGGCGTCGGAGAGGACGGTGGTGGACGCGTCCAGCGCGGCCGGGTCGAGGCCGGGCGCGGTGACGGCGGCGGCCTGGTCGAGCAGGGTCTCCAGATACTGCCCCAGCTTGCGGTTGTAGAGCCGGATGACCAGCCGGACCCGGGGGTTGAGGCGGCGGGCGGTCAGCGCGGCGCGGATGTTGCGCTCGTCGTCGTCGTAGACCAGGGCCAGTGCGGCGGCCGATTCGACGCCCGCTTCCTCGAAGGCCTCGTCGGAGGGTTCCGGGGCTTCCAGGATGCGCACCGCTTCGACTCCCGCGTTGGTGTCGGAGCTGTCGGCGGTCCCGTTGCCCCCGTTGCCCAGGTTGCGGTTCATCGCCGCCGACATCCGGCCGAACAGCGTGGCTGCCCGCCCTCGTTGGGTCAGCGGCAGCTCGGGACGGCGCGGGTCGCGTCCCGGCGGGAGCAGCAGCGTGACCCGCTCCCCGTACACGTACCGCAGTTCCACCGCCAGTCGCTGGGCGAGCGCGTCGTCGCCGCAGACGACCATGTGGCCGCTGAAGGGCGAGTGTTGGGGCTGCTGGGCAAGTGTGGACACGAAGCCCAGCATGCCTTGCCCACCTCCGATGTTCGACCGGTTCGGACCGCCGGTTCGGGCCGGTCAGTGATCTTCGGGTGCCGTGGTGCGCGGGGCCGCGTGGCGGGGCGGCTGCGACGGGCCGGCGAGCAGATGGCGCGGGTCCGCGACCCGGACGATCGCCGACTCGACGGCCGCGATCCGGTCCGCGAGCAGCCCCAGCGCGGCGACGGCACGCGTCACCGGGTCGCCGTCCGGGCCGCCGAGCGCCTGCGTGCGGACGTAGGAGGCGGTGATCGCTGACCAGCGTGCGGACTGTTCCGCGGTGAGGTGCCCACGCAGCGCGGCGAGCTTCAGCAGGTTGGACTCCGCGCCCGAGGTCAGCGTCTGGGCCTCGCCCGCGTAGTGGTCGTCGATCACGGCGAGGAGTTCCGCGTCGTTCATCACCGGCACGATCCGCTCGGCGATCTTGTTCATATTGCGGTAGGAGCCCTGCAGCCGGAAAGGCGGCTCGGTGCGCGTCGCGTCCGTCCGGGCAGCCGAGGCGATGTACGCGGCGTTCACGGCCAGGACCGTGTCCCGGGCGGTCAGCAGGTGGCGCAGCACGGAGACGATCCGGTCCGCCTCGGCGGGCGTGTACGGGTGGTCGAGCCGGTCCGTGCGGGCCGCCTGATCGGTGCCGGAGGCGAGCCGTACGAACTGGGCGAGATCGTCGCGGGAGCGCCCGGCGAGCGGCGCGAGCACCGGGTTGGCGGTCAGCGCGTTCTCGATGAAGCTCAGCGCGAAGACGTCCTCGCGGCCGCTCAGTACCTCACCGAGATTCCACACGTCGGCCCGGTTGGCGAGCATGTCGGGGATACGGAACCGCTCGCCCGACTCGGTGTACGGATTACCCGCCATGCACACCGCGAACCGCTTGCCCCGCAGGTCGTAGCTGCGCGGCTCGCCGTCCCGTACGCCCTCGATCCGGCGGGTGGCGTCGCAGAGCGGAATGAACTTCTGGAGCAGTTCGGGCGAGGTGTGCTGGATGTCGTCGAGGTAGAGGAGCGTGTTGTTGCCCGTCTCCAGGGCGAAGTTGATCTTCTCGATCTCCTGGCGGGCGGTCGCGGTACGCGCCTGTGCCGGATCGAGGGAGGTCACGTCGTGGCCGAGGTTCGGACCGCTGATCTTGACGAGGACCAGGCCGAGCCGGTCCGCGACGTACTCCATGAGCGTCGTCTTGCCGTAGCCGGGCGGCGACACGAGCAGCAGCAGGCCCTGCGAGTCGGTGCGCCGGTCGGCGTCGGCGGTGCCGATCTGCTTGGCGAGGCTGTCGCCGATCAGCGGCAGGTACACCTCGTCCAGGAGCCGGCCCCGGACGAACGCCGACATGACGCGCGGCCGGTGGTCCTCCAGCCGGAGCCGGGCACGTTCAGCGGCCACGAGTGCGGTGCGCAGGCGCTGATAGGCGCGGAATCCCGGGACGGCGGAGGTGCGGAACTCGGCTGTGCGGGCGAGGAGTTCGTCGAGGCGGACGGTCAGCCGGCCTCGGTCGATACGCGGGTGGGTGCCGAGCAGCCCGTCCACGGTCGCGGTGAGCGGTGCCTCGCATTCGTACCGGGCGAGCGACCGCTCCGGGCAGAGTTCCACGGCGACGGCCTCCGCCAGATCGCCCCGGTCGACCTCCGTGCCGCTCGCGGCGGCGTACGAGGCGAGCCAGCCCTCGACGAGCTGGCGCCGGGCGGGCAGATCGTCGTGGAGGGCCGCGAGGTCCTCGTCGTACGCCGAAGAGTCCGTCGTGCGACGGAATTTGTCCAGGAACGTGCGGGTTGCGGCACTCGTGACGAATCCGTCCGGGCCGCTCGTCAGCTCCTCGAAGAGGTACGCGGCGACGGCCCGGGAATCGTCGCCCCGGATGACGTCCGCCCATTCCTCCTGAAGGCCGGCTATGGCCGGAGCGAGGCCGAACGTCTCACGGGCGCGGGCCAGCGAGAGGGCCCGCCGGGTCCAGGAGGTGCGCCGGGCCTCGTCCGTCCCGTGCGCCCAGAAGAGCTGCGCCGCCGCCCGTACGGCGGGCGGGCAGCGCAGCAGCCCCGCTCCGGCGTGCAGCCGCAGCAAAGTGGTGAGGATGGCGGTGGCGTCCTCGTCGTGGACA
This sequence comes from Streptomyces sp. NPDC002785, assembly GCF_040295565.1. NCBI lineage: Bacteria > Bacillati > Actinomycetota > Actinomycetes > Kitasatosporales > Streptomycetaceae > Streptomyces > Streptomyces sp. NPDC002785. The sequence continues at coordinate 146,785 of NZ_JBEOVN010000001.1, forward strand.
CCGCGCTGGTAGCCCTCGTCGTACGCGGACGCCGCCGACTCCCGTACCAGAGACATCAGTTCGGCCGCGCTCAGGGCGGCGAGGGCGTCGGCGCCCTGCTCGTCCAGGAGCCGGGCGGCCAGATGCTCGGCGCGGTAGACGTGCGAGGACTCGGAGGGCAGCATCCGGTCCCAGTACGGGCGGGTCACCTCGAAGGCCGGGTCGGTGACCGGCGCCCGGTAGTCCGTGCCGGTGAGGGCGAACGCGAGCCGGTCCCCGTGCGGGACGAGCGTCAGGTCGAAGGGCTGGGTGTTCACGGCGAACCGGTGCCGGCCGAGACGGATCGTCGCGCCGCCGTCCGCGTACAGCTCACCGCGGTCGCGCAGGGCCCGCCCGGCCTCCTGGCGGGCGGCCAGCAGCTGCCCGTCCAGCTCCTCGGCGCGCACCGGGTCGCCGAGTTCCCGCAGCTCGTCCGCGGTGCGGCGGACCTTGGCGACCATCGGGTCGGAGGCGAAGTAGGTGTGGACGGCGTCCAGGTCGGTCAGGGTGGCCAGCCGCCGGGAAACCGTCTCGAGGACCCGGGCCGCCGAGCCCGCCAGCCGCTCCGCCCGCCGGGCGCGGGCGTCCTGCAATGTCTGCTTACGGGCCGAGAACGCCTCGTAGACCTCCGTCCGCCGCCCGGCCAGCTCGGCGAGGAAGTCGTCGAACTCCGCGAACCGCGACTCCAGGTTCTCCAACTGGAGCAGCAGCCTGGCCAGTTGCTCGTCACAGGCGTCCGGGGTGCCCGCTGCGGCCAAGGCGCCCGTGACGGCCTGCCCGAGCAGCGCGAACTCGGCGGCGAACTCGGCGCGGCCCTCGTGGTCCAGGAGCTCGCGCCGACGCGCGTCGAGAGTGGCGCGGGCCCGGTTCACCCCGCCGAGGGCCTCCGCGATCCGCTCCAGGATCGACGTACGGACCGTCGCGTCACCGATGTCGAGCCCGGCGACGACATCCGTGACGGTGCTCAGGCCGTCCGTCATCTCCGTCAGCCGGTCGCCGAGCGCCGAGGCGTCCACGACGGTGGTGAGCGCGGACGCCTCGGCGGCCAGGCGCGCGATGTCCTCGTGATAGCCGGCGAACGCATCGTCCCTGCCGAGGAACGCGACGGCGCGCTGGGCGGCCGATTCGATGTCGGCTGCCGTGGCGGCGCTCAGTGCGGCGATCCGCTCGGTGTCCGCGTACCGCATCTCGGCAAGCGTCGCCAAACGGCCGTGGGCACCGCGCAGTTCGGTGAGCTGGGCGACCCAGGCGGCGGCCGAGCGCGGGGCCTCGCCACGGATGCGGCGGACGAGAGCGGTGAGCCGGTCGGCCGTCTCGGTGAGGGCGTCGGCGGCCTGCCGGGTCAGCTCCTGCACCGTCTCGAACTCGGTGAGGACCTGTTGCGCGGTGGCTCGTAGGTCCGCCAACGGGACGGCGAGCGCGCCGAGTTCGGAGTCGGTCAGCCAGTGGTAGCGGTCGGTCGCGCGGGTGCAGTCCGCGACCAGCCGTGTGTACACGGCGGCGGTCGGCGTCGTCTCGGCGGCGCTGTTCGCGAGCGCGAGGCAGTCGGAGATGCCGCGCACCAGATCGGCGTTGCCGACCCGGGCGAGCGGACCGGTCCCGGCGGGGCGAGAGGCGGCGTGGGTGTCGGAGACGTACGGGGTCCGCCAGCGCTGCAACGGGTGGACCCGGGCCGGTTCGTCGCCCGTGGCGGTACCTCGCAGGAGGACGAGCGTGCCGTCGTCGAGCAGGGCGTGGCCGCGGCCCTGGAGGGGGGTGGCGACCTCCTGCCGGATCAGGTTGTAGGGCAGGAGCAGGCTGCGGCCGTCGTCGGGGGAGCGGAAGACGTAGAGGACGTCCTCACCGTTCGGGGAGCGGATCGCGCCCTCGAAGACCGGGGCGGTGAGCGGTTCGGCGATGTCGAAGGTCTTGGCGGTGCCGGTGGTCAGGTAGTAGCCGCCGGGGAAGATGATCCCCTGGTCCTCCGGGAGCCGGTGGCAGGCGGGCCCGATGAGGTCCAGCCGCAGGACCGTGCCGAGCAGTGTGTTGAAGACCAGATGCCGCCAGGACTCCTCGTTGTACGGGCGGACGCGGAGCAGGATCAGCGGGCCGATCACGGCGTGCTCGACATCCGCGTCGGCGAGGGACTGGAGGGGTTCGGTGACCGGCTCCTGGTAGATCCCGTCCGGGGTGTCGGTGTCGTTGACCGTCTTGACGGTGAGGGTGCCGCCGAGCGTGTCGACGAAGAGGACGGCGCCCGTGCCGTCCCCGTCCCCGCCCACGGCGATGTGCGGGTGCCGGCCGAGGACATGGGACTCGCGGCCCGCGACGGTCCAGGTGAAGTCGTGCGACGGCGGGAAGACGTGGTCGCGGTCGCCGCGCGCGTCGAGGAACGCGCCGGGCGAACCGTCCGGGGCGAGCGCCCAGCGCAGTACCCGGACACCGTCGGCGCTCTCGCCGGTACGGAAGACGGCGAGCAGCCTGCCGTCCACCCGGCGCAGCCGAAGGAGGCGGGCGTCGCGGTAGTAGCGGTGCAGGGCGGTGAATTCGCGTACGAAGGCCTCGTCTTCGAGCAGGTGGCCTTCGCCGTGGGGTGTCCCCTCCAACTCGGGGCCGTACAGCGCGAGTACGTCGCCGAGCTCGGCCGGCTCTGCTGCCCCGGGGCCCCGTTCGAACCCGAACAGCAGCCGGCCGCCGACGGCCACCAGGTCGCGGGGGACGGATGCCTGCTCGGTACGGATCTGCTCGGTGCCGCTGAGCCGGAGCTCGGTCGACCCGAACTCCTGCGTGCGCCGTGCGTTGAGCGCCTCGGCGCGGCTCGCGAGATCGGCGGCCTGCGCGTTCAGCCTGCGGCGCAGCACGTCGTAGGTCCCCGCGTCCACATCGCCGCCGGGCGGCGCGGTGAGTGTGGTGTCGGTGTCCATGCGTACGGCTCCCTACGAGGTGTGTGGTGCGGGTTGCGCGCCCTTCGGCCGCGCTGTGTCCTCAATCGCCGGACGGGCGTGATCTGCCTGACGTATTGGATTTGCCGCGCCCGTCCGGCGATCGGAGTTCGCCCTACGCGACCGGTGTCCCGTTCTGGGAGGCGGGTACGTGACCGGCACCCGCCCCGGTGACCGCTGAGACCGGTACGTCCGCCAGGCCCAACTCCTGGGCCACCGTCAGCAGTTTCTGCACCTGTGCCGGCGCGACTCCCGCCCCCTGCGACCGCATCATCCGCATCAGCAGCGCCGACACCGTCAGGTTCTGCACGTCCCCTGTCGACACCGACCCCAGCACCCTCGTCAGATCGTCCGTGAACGACGACGTGCCGTTCAGCCACGGCCCCGCAAGCGCCTTCACCGTGTCCGAGTTCTCGACGAACCCGTCGAAGCTCTTGCCCATCGCGATGGACGAGACGAGCCGGTCGAAGAAGACCGACTCCCCGCCGACGATGTCGATGTCGGCGTTCTCCAGCCCCGTGGCCAGCACCGTCGCCTGCGCCTCGGCGACCTGCCGCTGCACATCGAGCCCGGCCAGCCGGATCTCCTTCTCCGCGGCGAGCCGCAGCCGGTACTCCTCGTGGCCGCGCGAGGCGTCGTCCAGCGCCGCCATCGCGGCCGCCTTCTCGGTGAGCCCCGCCGCCTCGGCCTTCAGCTTCTCGCCGATCATTGCCGCGTCGGCCGTCGCCTGGGCCTGCGTACCCTCCGCTGCCGCGAGCGCCTTGAGCCTGGCCCCCTCCGCCTCGGCCTTGAGCCGGGCGGACGCGGCCTGGGCCTCGGCGAGACCGGTCTTCTCGATGACGTCGGCCTCCGCGTCACGTACCTGAACCTCCGCGAGCCCGGGCGCCGCGGACTCCGCCCGGATGCCCTCGGCCAGCCGCAGCTTCGCCCGGGCGTCCAGGTCCGCGGTCTTCAGCCTGGCCTCGGCGAGCGTCAGCTGCTCGGCGGCCAGGTGGGTGGCCGCCGACTCCGCGGCCTCCGCGGCCTTGATGTCCTTGACCAGCTTCTCCTGGGCCTCCGCCTCGGCGGCGATGATGACCGACCTGCGGGTGCGCTCCGACTCCTCGACGGCCCGCAGCGTCTTGATGGACTCCTCCTGCTCGGCGACCGTACGGTCAACGGCGATCCGCTCCCGGATCACATCGGCGACCTCGCGGCGCTCGGCCTCGACCTCCTTCGTCGCGGCGATCCGGTTGAGTTCGGTCTGCCGCTCGCGCCCGATGACCTCGATCAGCCGGTCCTTCTCGATGCGCTCGTTCTCCACGGCGATGACACGCTCACGGTTCTTCTGCGCGACGGCGATCTCCCGGGCCTGGTTCTCGCGCTGGATGCCGAGCTGCTCCTCGGTACGGATGAACGCGGCCTGGGCGCCGAGCCGTTCCTCCTCCTGGACCTGGGCGGTGGCGGCCTCCTCACGGGCGCGCAGCGTCTCGACCTCGCGGCGCTGCTTGATCTCGGCCTCGGCCTGCCGGCGCTCCAGCTCCAGAATGGTTTCGCGGGCGTCGACGTTCTGCCGGGTGATCTCCTTCTGCTCGGTGCGCTGGAACTCGTTGGTGCGCACATGCTCGATCGCCGTCAGTTCGGTGATCTTGCGGATGCCCTGTGCGTCGAGGATGTTGGCGCCGTCGAGCTGCGTCATGGGCGTCTGCTCAAGGAAGTCGATCGCGGCGTCGTCGAGGTGGTAGCCGTTCAGGTCGGTCCCGATGACCCGGATGATCCGGTCCCGGAACTCCTCGCGCTTGGTGTACAGATCGACGAAGTCCAGCTGCTTGCCGACGGTCTTGAGCGCCTCGGCGAACTTCGCGGCGAAGAATTCCTGGATCGCGACCTTGTCGCTGGCCCGCTCCGTACCGATGGACTGGGCGACCTTGATGACGTCCTCGACGGTCTTGTTGACACGCACGAAGAAGTTGATGTGGATGTCGGCGCGGATGTTGTCCTGGCAGATCAGGCCCTCGCGCCCGGTGCGGCGGATCTCGATGGTCTTCACCGAGATGTCCATGTACTCGGCCTTGTGCAGCACCGGCAGGACGACGGCGCCGGTGAAGGTGACATCGACCTTCTTGGTCTTGGAGATGATCAGTGCCTTGCCCTGTTCCACCTTGCGGAAGAGCCGGCTGATGACGAGAAGCAGGGCGACGGCGATGAGCAGGGCAACGGCTACGAGCACACCGAAGCCCAGGGTGATGGCATCCATGACAGTCCTTGGCGGCTGGTGAGGAAGGTGGAGAGGTCAGAGGTTTCTGCCCGGACGGTCGGGCGGTTTCGGCGACGCGGCTGCCAGGGACGGGACGGTCAGCCGGAGCGACGCGGGGTGCGGCGCGCACCTGAACGGGTACCCGGGCGCGGGCTCGTGTGCGGCTTCGGCGGTCCCGGGTCCAGCGCCTTGTCGTACGGCGAGACCCAGAAGAACTCGCCCTCGTCGTCGTACGCGTACAGGAGCCCCGCACGGCCCGAGGTGAGAACCGCGTCGTCCGTCGGACCGAGCAGCCTGACCTGGACGATCGCGGTGGAACCGTCGGCCGCTGCGACTTCGGCCTGGCCGAAGTCGGAGCTGACGGAACCGGTACGGATCGTGCAGACCCGGCCGAGGAAGTCCTGCCGCGACGGAGGAGGCTCGTCCGGGAAACGCCGGCGCACCAGGCGTGCCAGCACCCGCATCACGGCCCAGGCGATCAGCAGCGCCCCGGCGAACACGGCACAGGCGAGCCCCGCGCGGGTGATGCCGGTGACATGGCTGCGGTGCAGCAGGACCGTACCGGTCAGGCTCGTGAACCAGCCGACGGCGACCATCACGGACACCGAGACGGTGACCGGCACCCCGCCGATCCCGGCCATGCCGGTGTCGAGGTCCCCGTCGAAGGAGTGGTGGTCGGCCGCACCGGCCAGTACGAGGAGCCAGAAGAAGACGACCACGACCAGCGCGGCGCCGAACAGGACGGCGGGAAAGGCGGTTGCTGCGCTCAGGAACTCCTGCATCGGTCCACCCCCTTGTTCTTACAGGCGGTCCGGTGGTGCCCCCGGTGCCGCGGCGCCGCAGAGAGCGTGGCCGCAGCAACCGGGGTCTTCCCCCGTGTCCCCCGTGTTCCCCCGGTTCGTGCTGACCGGATCGTGTCACTCGGGCCGTGGCATCGCACTGCCGGATTCCGGCAATCTTTATGTGTCCTTGATGCCGGGCACCGGCACCGGCCGGTATGCGTTGGGTGAGTGTCAACGTCGCGTCAGGACTTGAGGAGTGCGCGTGCCGGAGCCGGAGATTTCCGACGAGTATCTGGGGAACTTTGCCCGTATTCTGGCCGATGTCGCCGCCACCGGCCGCCGGTTGACCCGGGACGAGCTGGACACCCGTCGGCTCCTGGGCCGGGAGGCCGCCGAGGCCGGATTCCAGCTGCGCGCCCTGGTCCGCCTCCATCTCGCGGCGACCCGCACCGCCTGGCCGCAGGCCGCCTGTGCCGATGCCACGTCCACCGACTCCGTGCTGGCCGCGGTCGAGCAGGCCGTCGACGCCTTCGCCTCGGGCTTCGAGCGGGCCCAGCGGCTCACCGTACGGCGCGAGGAGGCGGCGCGCCGCGAGTTCATCGACGATCTGCTGTACGGGCGCAGCGATCTGGGCCGGCTCGCCGAGCGGGCCACCCGGTTCGGGCTGCGCCTCGCGCGCGCCCACGCGGTCGCGGTGGCGACGGGCCCGGAGGCGTACACGGAGACCGACTCCGTGCCGCGCGCGGTCGAGGCGGCGCTGCTCACGCGTTTCAGCGGCCGGAAGATCCTGATCACGACGAAGGACGGGCGCCTGGTCTGTGTCGCCCCCGGCAGCCAGCCCGATGTCCTGCGGTATTTCGCCAAGCAGTCGCATGCGGCGACGGATGGCGGCCGGGTCGCGGTCGGCCGCCCGCACCCGGGCCCCGGAGGTGTCGTCCAGTCGTACGACGAGGCGCTCGACGCACTCGATCTCGCGGAACAGATGAATCTGGACGATCCGGTGCTGTACGCCGCCGACCTGCTGGTCTACCCGGTGCTGACCCGGGACCGACAGGCGATGGCCGATCTGGTGCGCAGTGAGCTGGGCCCGCTCCAGCAGGCCCGCGGCGGCGCCGAACCTCTCCTGAAGACGCTCACCGTCTACTTCGACGCGGGCTGTGTGTCCGCCGAGACGGCCCGTCGGCTGTCACTGAGCGTGCGGGCGCTCACGTACCGGCTGGAGCGGATCCATCAGCTGACCGGTTCCGATCCGTCCGACCCGGTGCACCGTTACACGCTGCAGACGGCGGTCATCGGCGCCCGGCTGCTGGGCTGGCCGGCCAAGGAGCTTTGACCGCCTGGGCGGTGGGGCAGGAGTGTGACCTCATCTGCGAGGTCGGTGGCCGCCCCGCTTCTTCGTCAACGCCCGCACCGGGTAGCGGCGGTGGCCCCGGATCTCGGATACGGGCTGCGCCGACGGGCCCCGGCCGCCGGGGTGTTGGCCCGTCCGGGGGCCTGCGCGGTCAGTTGGGGATCGACGGTGAGGACGGTGACGCCGAGCGGAATGCCGAGCGCGCGCAGGGCCGGTTCGGAGAGCCTGATCCAGGACTGACCGTCGCCCAGGGTGGCGGCGAGCCGGTGCACGGAGGTGAAGCCGACAGCTGTGCGGTCGCCCAGCGGCGTACGGAAGAACCGTGCCGTCCAACCGGTGGGGCAACTGGCCGGTCCCGACCGGACGGGGACGAAGAGCGGTCCGGCCGGACCGGGTTCAAGAGGTTCGGGGTCGTCCGTTCCGCTGCGGTCGGACATGGTGTGCCTCCTCGACGGGCCCGGGTGCATGTTGTGCTGCACTCATCACGTTATGCCCGTATGTGAGGGGAGCCGGCACGGCCCTGACGTGCACTTGACGCGAGACCCCGCACCCGTGACGCGACGCTGACGCGTGCTGCGGGGAGCCGGGGCCCGGGAAGGGAGTGGCCGGAGGTGTGCATCGGGGGAGTAGCACACCCCCGGCCTGCCGGGCACGGACCGGTGGTCGGTCGGACCGTGGTTGATCCGGCGCTATGGGGGGTGGGACCGGGCGGAGCCGGTCCGTCGAGCAGGGGGAGGCTCAGAGGTCGAACTCGTGCGGCGGAAGGTCGAGCGCGAAGCACGCCTCCCGGACGACGGCCTGCTCAGACTTGTCGAAGTCGCCGTCGGCGCCGCCGATGACGATACCGATCTGGATGACGGCACGCGCCTCGGTAGGCTTCTTCTTCGCCTTGCCGATCTCCTGGAGCACGCTGACCTTGCCGAAGGCGAAGTCGGCGGTGAGCTTGTTCACGTAGTCGTTGAAGCGGCGCTGCAGATCGTCCGCCGGGAAGTTCTGCAGAACTTCGTTGGAGGCGATCAGCGTGGCGACACGCTGGCGCTCGGACGGGTCGATGGAACCGTCGGCCGCCGCGACCAGGGCGCACATGGCCATGCTCGCGTCACGGAACGCGCCGCTCTTCAGGTCGTTCTTCTTCGCTTCCAGCTGCGACTGCATCGACGAAGCGGATTCCTTGATCCGATCCCACAGTGCCATGACGTCTCCATACGTTGCGTTGCGTTGTGTTGCCGGAACGAATTTCAACTCTACAGGCGTGTAGAAGTTAGCGGGAAGGGTGTCCGCTGTGTCCCGGAAACTTCGTTAAGACCGACCGGCCCATGGGAGGCGGCGTCGCGGGCTCCTTCTCCCACCCCCTATGTGCGGTCGGTCCAAGTAGGATGCTGCGACGCCGCTGCTGACGCGGTATCGCAGAAGGGCGGACCCCAGATGGACTCGGCCAGGCCCGGTCACCACCCGGACAACGAGCCGCCCCACGAGGAAGTGCCCGGCGCCGTACGCCCCGGTCCCGTACGCCCCGACAGCCGGCGGCTCCGCAGGCGCGGGCAGGGCGAACTGGAGGCCCAGGTCCTCGCCGTACTGCACTCGGCGAACGGCCCCGCGACGGCCGGCTGGGTGCAGGAACACCTCGACGGCGACCTCGCGTACACCACCGTCATCACGATCCTCTCCCGCCTCTACGCGAAGAACGCCGTGACCAGGACCCGCGAGGGCCGCTCCTACACCTGGACGTCCGCCTCCGACGAGGCCGGTCTCGCGGCCCTGCGGATGCGCCGCGTACTGGACGGCGAACGGGACCGGGACGCCGTGCTCGCCCACTTCATCTCGTCCCTGTCCCCGGGCGACGAGGAACGGCTGCGCGCGCTCCTGGCCCGCGCGGCCGCCCCGGACAACCCCCCTGACACGGAAGGCCGATAGCGGTCCGATGGGTGTCTTCGTCTGTCTGCCGCTCGTGCTGCCGCTGACCGCGCTGCCGATCGCGCGCCTCGCCGAGCAGCATCTGCACCCCCGCAGCGCGACCCGGCTGCTCGCCGTCGTCGGCACGCTGCTCGCCCTGTGCAGCACGCTGTGCCTGGGCCTGCTGATGGTGGTCGGTACGGCCCAGCTCCCGGGCAATCCACTGCCGGACAGCTGGTCGGACCCCGAGGTGCGGGACGCGGTGCCGTACGAGGTGAAGGCGGGCATCGTTGCGATCGGTGTGCTGGCGGCGGTACTCGGGGCATGCGGGTGGACGGTGTACCGCCATGTGCGGCTGCGCATCCGGGCCGGCCGGGCCCTGTCCGCCGCCCCTTTTGCCACCTCGGGCGATGTCGCCGTGCTCCCGGACCCGGAGCCGTACGCCTATGCGCTGCCCGGCAATCCGGGCCGGGTCGTCGTCTCGACCGCGATGACCCGGTGTCTGGACGACCGTGAGCGCCGGGCCTTGATCGCCCATGAGCGGGCCCATCTGGCCGCCCGTCACCACCGCTATCTCCTGGCCGCCCAACTCGCCGCCCGGGCAAACCCGTTCCTGCTGCCGTTGCGTACGGCGATGGCGTTCAGCACCGAACGATGGGCGGACGAGGAGGCCGCACGTGCGGTCGGCGACCGGCGAGTGGTGGCGGTCGCGGTCGGCAAGGCGGCGCTCTTCTCGCACCGTGCCCCGGACGCCTCGGTCGGCTTCGCCGCCTTCGCGAGCTCCGCTTCGGCGTCGGGCCCCGTACCGCGCCGGGTGGCGGCGCTGCTCGCCCCGGTTCCGCCGGGGCGGCTGTGGCCGCCGTCGTCCGCCCATGCCGCGCTGGCGGCACTCGTCGCGACGGTGGGAACGGCGGTCTCGGCGTTTTCGTCGCTCAACGCGGCGGTGACGCTGGTGCGGATCCTGCACGCGGCGACCCCGCTATGAGCCGTACGGGCGACCCCGCTATGAGCCGTACGAAGGAGACCGGCCCGCCGACGTGCCGGCCACGGTCCGGGCTCCCGTCGACACCGAACCCATGGCCACGCAGAGCCGGCACGTGACCCGAGCCCCATCCGGAAGAGCTGGACCGGCAGCCGTGCGACCCTGTGCCGCCGGCCGGTCGAGGACGTCACGGCGGGCCGCCGCAGCGAGATTGCCGCGATCGTCGAACGCCTCGCCCCGGAGCGGCGCACTGCCCCGGTCGACGGGCTGACCGCGTTCACCGTGGCGGGCGGTGAACCGCCTGTGCCGGGGGGACGGCTCGGACGGGTACCCGCTGGGCCGGACGTCCGGCCTCCCCGCCCCCCACGGCGTTCGACCTCAGTCGGCGGAGGAGACGAACTCCTCCTGCACGGCGGGCGCCGGACGGGCCGCGGAGACTTCGCCGTCCCCTGTCCCGCCCTTACCGTTCCGGTCCCGCCACGCCTGGATCCGGGCCACGGCCGGCTGGGTCCAGCGGGCGGTGAGCGGTCCGACGATGACGAGGATGAGGACGTACGCGGTGGCGATGGGCCCGATACGGGGCTCGGTCGCCACGGCCAGACCGGCGATGACGATGGAGAACTCACCGCGTGCGACGAGCGTTCCGCCGGCCCGCCAACGCCCGCGCGAACCGATCCCGGCCCGCCGGGCCGCGTACCACCCGGTGCCGATCTTGGTGAGTACGGTGACGACGGCCAGCAGCGCCGCCGGAAGCAGCACCGGCGGAATCTCCGACGGATTGGTGGAGAGCCCGAAGAACACGAAGAAGACGGCGGCGAACAGATCCCGCAGTGGCGTCAGCAGCTTGCGCGCCCCCTCGGCGACCTCACCCGAGAGCGCGATCCCGACCAGGAAGGCCCCGACGGCCGCGGAGACCTGCAACTCCTGTGCCACGCCGGCCACCAGGACGGTCAGCCCGAGCACGACCAGGAGCAGCATCTCCGGGTTGTCGGAGGACACGGCCCGGCTGATCAGCCGCCCGTGCCGCAGCGCCAGATAGAGCACGAACCCGACGGTGCCGAGCGCGATGAGCAGCGCGATGCTGCCCCCGGCGAAGCCCACGCCCGCGAGTATCGCGGTAAGCAGTGGCAGGTACACGGCCATCGACAGGTCCTCGATGACCAGGACACCGAGGATGACGGGCGTCTCCCGGTTGCCCAGCCGCCCCAGATCGGTGAGCACCTTCGCGATGACGCCGGACGACGAGATCCAGGTGACACCGGCCAGTGCGACGGCCCCCACGGGCCCCCACCCGAGCAGCAGCGCCGCCACCGCCCCCGGGGTCGCGTTGAGCACGAAGTCCACGGCGCCGGACGGATACTGCGTCTTGAGACTGGTCACCAGCTCCGAGGCGCTGTACTCGAGACCGAGCAGGAGCAGCAGCAGAATGACCCCGATCTCGGCGCCGACGGCGGTGAATTCCTCACTGGCCCCCAGCGGCAGCAGCCCGCCCTCCCCGAAGGCGAGCCCCGCCAGCAGGTAGAGCGGGATCGGTGAGAGTCCTATTCGTCCGGCGAACCGTCCGATGATGCCGAGGCCCAGAATGACGGAGCCGAGCTCCACCAGCAGCGCGGTCGTGTCGTGCACGGTCAGCCCTCCGCGATGATCTCGAAGAGCGCGTCGACGCCCTCACGTGTACCCACGACAACGAGCGTGTCCCCGATGGCCAGCCGGAAGTCCGGCCCGGGCGACGGATGCGCACTGTGCGTCCGCAGCACGGCCACGATCGAGGCCCCCGTCCGCGTCCGCGCCTGTGTGTCCCCGAGCAGCCGCCCGCCGTACGGGGAGCGCGTCCCGAGCGGTATGTGCTCGGTGACGAGATCGATGCCCTCGGTCCGTACGGCGTCGATCGGCGCGGCGTCGATGAGGTGCGCGAGACCGGTGGCCTCCTGCGGTGTCAGGGGTACCGAGAGCCGGCACGAATCAGGATCGTCCTGGTCGTAGAAGCCGATGAACCGCCGCCCGTCGTGGTGGACGACGACGGAAATGTGCTGTCCCGACTCGGTCGTGTAGTCGTACTGCACACCGACTCCGGGCAGCGTGGTGCGGTGGGTTCCCATGGCTTCCTCCCGAGAGGTACGGCGGTTCATTGACTTATTTGGCGATCTCTTTAGCTGCGCATTACCTTATCCGGAGGCTTCCGCCGCCTCCTGCGCCCGCCTCCGTGATGCCGCCCCCAAGCGTGGGCGAGGTCGTAAACTCGCCCGGACCGGTGTGTGGCCGGGGTCACCTCCCGGGCGGGCCGCAGCAAACGGACGGAAGGGCCGGGAATGGCGCGCAGTCGAGAGCTCAAGTTCCGGGTGGTCACGTCGTTCCAGCGGCATGTCGTCAACCCGCTCGCCAGACGGTCGCGGTCGCAGACGCTCCTGGAGACGACGGGCCGAACCTCCGGCCTCCCGCGCCGCACCCCGGTCGGCGGCAGCCGCGTGGGCCTGGAGTTCTGGCTGGTCTCGGAGTACGGCGAGAAGTCGCAGTACGTACGCAACATCCAGGCCGACCCCCGGGTCCGGGTCCGCATCAAGGGCCAGTGGCACACCGGCACCGCCCACCCCCTCCCCGAGGACGACGCCCGCGCCCGGCTCAAGAGGCTGCCGCGGTACAACAGCGCCGTGGTGCGGGCCCTGGGGACGAACCTGCTGACGGTGCGGGTGGATCTGACGGACTGACGCCGGGCTCCACCGGTTTGGACGTGCGTGTGCCCGGCCGGTGCGGTGCCGGCCGGGCACGGGCGGGGTGCGGGCCGGATCAGTCGGTGATCTCGATCTTCCCGTTGGCGGATGCGGCGGGGGCCGCGTCCGGGGCCCGGTCGGGCAGATCGGCCGAAGTCGCGACAGCCGCACCGCCCTTGAGGTTCTTCAGCAGGGCTGCCAGGTCGACTCCCGTGGTGGAGCTGAGGAGTTCCATGCCCTGGGCGACGTTGTCCGTGACCGTACGGGACAGCCGGCTCGCGCCGTCCGTCGAGATCACGGTCATCTTGTCGATGGCGCTCAGCGGCTCGGATGCCTTGGCGACGACGTGCGGCAGCACCTCGACCAGCATCTGGAGCACGGCCGCGTCGCCGTACTGGGCGAAGGCGTCCGCCTTCTTCTGCATGGCCTCGGCCTCGGCCGCACCCTTGGCCGCGATGGCCGCGGCTTCCGCCTCGCCCTCGATGCGTACGGCGTCGGCGAGGGCCGAGCGGTGCAGCTTCTCGCCCTGACCGGTCAGCCGGGAGCGCTCGGCGTCCGCCTCGGCCTCCTTGACCTGGGCGATCCGGCGGGCCTCGGCCTCCTGCTCGGCCTGGTAGCGGGCGGCGTCGGCGGGCTTGCGGACCTTGGTGTCGAGTTCGCGGTCGGTCAGTGCGGCCTGGCGCTGGGCGACCTTCTCCTGCTCCTCCAGGACTTCCTGCTGGCGGGCCGCTTCGGCGAGCGGGCCCGCCGCGTTGGCCTTGGCCGCGGCGGCTTCCGTCTCGGCCTTGATCTCGGCCTGCTTGAGGTAGAAGGTCCGCTCGGCGATCGCGATCTCCTCGGCGGCCTTGAGCCGGGCCTGCTCGGAGGCGCGCTTGGCGATCGCCTCGGCGATGTCCGCCTCCTGCTTGGCGCGGGCGGCCTCGGGGCGGCCGAGGTCTTCGAGGTAGGAGCCCTCGGTGGTGATGTCCTGGATCTGGAAGGCGTCCAGGATCAGGCCCTGCCCGGAGAGGCTGGCCTCGGCCTCCTCCGCGACCTGGCCGGCGAACGCGGCACGGTCGCGGATGATGTCCTCGACCGACATCCGGCCCACGATGGCGCGCAGTGCGCCGGAGAGCACTTCCTGGGTGAAGCCGACGATGCCGTCCTGCTGCTGGAGGAATCGCTGGGCCGCGGCCCGGATCGCTTCCTCGCTGCCGCCGACCTTGACGATCGCGACGCCTTCGAGGTTGGACTTCACACCGCGCAGGGTGACGGCTCCGCGTACGGCCACCGGGATGTGCCGGCTGGACAGGTCCAGGGTGAACTTCTGCTGGACGAACGGGACGACGAAGACTCCGCCGCCGACGACGACCTTCTGGCCGCTGTTGTCGATGCTGGTGCGGCCGGTCACCGGGTCGGTCGACTTCTTGCCGCGGCGTCCCGTGATGATGAACGCCTCGCTGGGCCCGGCGACCTTGTAGCGGGTGATGACGACGAGGGCGAGCAGTACCAGGAGTACGACGACTCCTATGACTGCGGTCACGACTGGGCTCATAAGGGTGTCCCCCCTGCCTCCCTGCGGGGACGGCAGCTTGTTTTCGGGCGGGGTATCGGCTCGGGCGGTGGTCAGCGCTCGACGGGGCGGACCGTGACCGAGGTGGTCGACAGCGTGGCCTCCACCCAGATCTCGGTTCCGCGTTCGACCGGCACCGGGCTTTTCGCCGCCAATTTCACCGGCTGGCCCGCGAGGTGCAGCAGGACCTCGCCGTAGCCGTCGGCCGGGATGGCCGTGACGACCGACCCGGACGTGCCGACGAGATCGTCGCTGCGCGGTGTGGTGCTGGTCTGGTCCCGCATCAGGGCCCGGCTGAACTTCCAGGTCAGCCAGGCCGCGATGATCCCGGCCAGCACTCCGGCGGCGGTTGCGGCGACCGTACCGGCGCCGGTGGTGCCGAGCACGATCGCGCCGCCGAAGCCGAGCATCGAGAGAAATCCGGCGATGACGGGGAGGGACAGGAGGCCGTCGAAGAGGCCGTCCAGTACGCCTCCGAGGAGACCTTCGAGGATGCCGTCGAAGATCAGGGACAGGGCGAGCAGGACGATTCCCGCAATGCCGAGACCGAGAAACAAGGTCACGTGATCACCTTCCCCGATCTCCGAAATTCCCCGAACATGTTTCCCCCGAACATTTCCGTCGAACTGGCTGGATGATCCCATACATACCCGGCATCAGATACTGCCGGGTTCCGGCAATCTTTTAGGCGCCTTTGATGCCGGAGAGTTGTTCGGTCAGCGTGTCCAAAGACTGGAACGTGGCCCCGAGCAGTGCGACATGCTTCCGGCGCAGTACGTCGTCAGGACCGATGAGGAAGACCGCGCCACACTCCGATACCGGGTGCCGTGAGCCGTACGCCCGGGCGGTCTCCCGTCCGGCGTCCGCGAGCAGCGGCATGCGCGGCCCGTGGGCGCGGGGGAACGGCTCATGGCTGTCCACACCCTGTGGACTGATTGTGCTCGCTACGGATCCGGCTCCCGCACCAGGAGACACGTATGACAGAACCGTCGTCCGCCGTCCGCCCGTCCGCGGCCGTGCTCCTGCTGCACGGCGGCACGAAGACGGGCCTGGGCCCGCCCCTGCCCGGCCCGCTGAACCTGCCCGCGGTGCGGATGCGCCCGTTCGCGCGGGCGATCGCCGCGGCGACGGGCGACGGTGCCACGGGCGTTCTCGTACGCACCGCCCGCTACACCCACCGCGGCTGGAACGGCCTTCGCGATGACCCCTTCCACGACGCCGTACGCGCCCTCGACGCCCTGCGCCATGAGGCCGACGAGATCCCGGTGGTCCTGGTCGGTCACTCGATGGGCGCTCGCGCCGCCCTTCGTGCCGCCGGTCATCCGCTGGTACGCGGGGTGGTGGGCCTCGCCCCGTGGTGTCCGGCCGACGATCCGGCCACCCAGCTCGCCGGCCGTGATGTGGTCCTGCTGCACAGCACCCGCGACCGCATCACGAGCCCCCGGGCATCCCAGTCCTTCACCACCCGCGCCCGCCGCGCCGGTGCCCACACCTGTCTGCTCGCGATCCGGCGCAGCGACCACGCGATGCTCCGGCGCGCCCGGACCTGGCACACGCTGACGACACGGATCGCCACCGGCCTGCTGGGCCTGGCCCCGCTCCCCGAGGCGGTCGCGACGGCACTGCGGCTTTCGTCGGATGCTCCGGCGGCGCGCGGAACCCTTGACCTCGACCGGCTCGACCTCGACCGACCGGACTACGCCTGGACCGGGCCCGGCTCCGGGCCGTCCATCGGGAATCGGTAGACCGTCGACTCCCTGGCCCGGAAGCCCAGATGCTCGTACAGCCGGTTCGCGGCGGCGCGGTCCGGCCGGGAGGTGAGGTCGACGGTCCGTGCGCCCGCCTCCCGGGCCGGCGTCAGCGCCTCCTGCGTCAGCAGGGCCGCGATTCCCTGCCCGCGCGCCTCGGTGTCGACGACGACGTCTTCGATACGGGCCCGCAGCCCGGTCGGCACGGGAAGCAGAAGCAGCGTCAGCGTTCCGACGACGCTGCCCGCGGCGCGAGCGACGAGCACCGTGTTCGTCTCGCACCGCACCAGCCGGTCGACCGCCTCGTGATCCAGCGGCCGGGCGGTCGAGGACAGTTGGGGCAACAGCCGTTCGAAGGCGGCCACGATCTCCCCAGTCGCTTCGTGGACGATCTCTACGTCGAGGCTCATGGCGCGGAGCCTGTAGCGGGCGTTGGGGGAGGTGTCGTGGTGCAGGGGCGGGAGAACGGGCGCACCCTGGTAGAGAGGTGATCGTCATGGTGCACACAACAGTCGGGTGGCATGTGGACCTGGAATTCGAGGAGGACACTCACCGCACCCGCGCGGCCGCCCTGGTGCGGCTTCCGGACGGGAACGAGGTGCGGGCCCATGGATATGCGAGCCGTCACCCCTCCGACAAGGATCAGCCGAGGGTCGGCGAGGAGATCGCGGGAGCCAGAGCACTCAATGAGCTGGCGATGAAGATGCTGACGAAGGCGCACGACGAGATCGACGAGGCGTCCGGCCGGACATCGCACCCGCTCACCTGAAACCCCCGCCCCTTGGGGCGTAGTGGCCCAGGAACATGTCGACGCCGCTCGTGATCAGACGGTCCGTGGTGGCGTCGTCGATGGCTGTTCCGTACGAGCTGAAGACCATGTGGGGGAAGACCAGGAGCGCGTACAGCTGAATGATCGCCGTCTCGAGGTCGGGGATGTCCAGTCGGCCCCGTTACGCGAGGCTGCGCAGGGCGTCGGCCACGGCCGGATGGTAGCCCGCCGGACCGTTTTTGCCATGCGCCGGGGAGTTCCGGAAAGCGGTGGAGTCCGGCGGCGATGAGGTTGCGCGGCGCGATGACGGCGGCGTTGCCGCGTACGGCAGAACACCCGGGCGCGGGCCGTGTGCGCGGTCGTCGCCGGGGCGCTGGTGCCTCGCGGGAAGCCGGAGGAGGCCGGGGGGCCGCACGTGCACTGAGGGGGAAAGCCGGGCCCGGCCGGTGAATGAGGGCGTGACAGGGCCCGGCTGCGGATGCGCGGCGGGGGCGGCCGGTCGACGATTGAAGGCCGGGAAGCGGGACGTCCGTGCCCCGCCCCAGGAGGTTGACGTGCAGGCCGATGCGTACGCCGACAGCGCGGTGCCGTTCGACCCCGCGGCCCTGGCGGCCCTGGTCGACGGCACCTTGGCCGGGGTGGGTGTGCTCGACACGGGGCTGCGCTATCTGTACGTCAACCCGGCCCTCGAACGGCTCAACGGCATTCCGGCCGCCGAACACCTCGGGCGCACCGTCTGCGAGGTCCTCCCGGGGGTCGACGCGGGCGAGGACGTGATGCGGGCCGTGCTCGCCGACGGGAAGCCCCGCGAGGTCAGCGGAGTCACCACCGCCGCGGCGGGCTCGGTCCGGCGGTACTGGCACGGGGCGTACCACCGGCTGGAGGTCGGCGGGCGGATCGTGGGCCTGGCCGGGATCGTGCTGGAGGTCAAGGCCTCGGACAAGGGGCGGCGCGAGCTGGAACAGGCCCGGCGGCATCTGACCATGCTCGACACCGCGGCCGCCCGGATCGGCACCACGCTCGACATGGACACCACCTGTGCGGAACTTGCCGATCTCGTCGTGCCGGGGCTGGCGGACCTCGCCACGGTCGAGGTGTTCCCGCCCGACATCGCCGCCCCGGTACGCCCGGCACCCGCCGGTGTGCTGCGGCTGCGCAGGGCGGCGCTGACGGCGGTGGCCGGGCTGCGCGACGAGCTGTCGGGGTTCGGGCTGACCGGCGAGTACGTCGACTTCCAGGAGGGCGCCGCCGTACAGCGCTGTCTGGCCGCCAACCGGCCGGTCGTGGAGAACCTCGCCACCGACGAACAGCTCAGCCGTTCCGCTCCCTCCCCCGAACGGGTCGCCGCCTACCGAGCCCTCGGGCTGCATTCGGCGGTCACCGTGCCCGTCGCGGTACGCAGCCGTCCGCTCGGCGTCCTCTGCCTGATCCGGGCGGGGGACTCACCGGTCTTCACGGACGAGGACGTGGTGGTCGCCCGGGAACTCGCCGGCCGGGCCGCCGTCGATCTCGACCACGCCCGCCGGTACGCCCACGAGCACACCATCGCTCTGGAGCTGCAGCGTTCCCTGCTGTCCGAGCCGCGCCCGCCGCATCCGCACATCGAGATCGCCACCCGTTATCTGCCGGCCGACCGGAGCGTGATGGTCGGCGGCGACTGGTTCGACGTCATCCCGCTGCGGGACGGACGGCATCTGAAGGCGATGGGCGATGTGATGGGCCACGGGGTGGAGGCGGCGGTCGCCATGAGCCACTACCGCTCGCTGCTGCGGATGTTCGCCGACGACGAGCTGCCGCCGCACCGCATCCTGGAACAGCTGGACCGGATGGTGGAGCGGTCCGGACTGGACCGGGCGGCTACCTGTCTGCTGGTCGTCGTCGACCGGTACGGCGAGGCGTGCGAGGTGGCGAGCGCCGGGCATCTCCCGCCGGTGCTCATCGACCCGGGGAAGGCCGGAACCCGGGTGTGCGACGAGGTAGTGGTGGGCCCGCCGCTCGGCACCGGGCTCGGCGGGTACCGGACGACGCTGGTGGAGTTCGGACCGGGCGCGGTGCTGTTCCTGTACACCGACGGTCTGGTGGAGCGGCGCGGCGAGGACATCGACACCTCGGTCGGCCGCCTCAGGGAACTGACGCTGCCCGAGAGCGGGAGCCTGGAGGATCTGCTGGACGAGGTCCTCGAACGGTTCGGACCGGGTGCAGAGGACGACATAGCGGTACTGGCTTCACGCACCCGCCCCCACGCCGCGCCACCTCCCGCGGCCTGCCGCCGGAAGGGGCGACACCTCAGCCCAGCTCCGGGCTGGTGATGCCGAACAGGCCGGTGTGGTCGACGTCCGGTGCCGGGCCCGTGTGCATCCGGGCGGTCTCGAACGACGGGGTGAGGCCCAGCTGTTCTGCGACGTGCACAGCGGCCGGGTTGATGTCGGGTACACCGATCGCCACCGGGGTGCGCAGAGACATGGAGACCTACTTCTCCGGCTCGCCATGGGCGGTGCCGCCGTCGTCGCCGGCCGTGCTCCGCCGTCCCCTGGCGTCCTCCAGCAGGGAGAGCGCGAACTGCAGCAGCTCCGGCGGGAGACCGTCCTCGTGCCGGCCCGCTGATCTCCCCCGTACGCCGTTCAGCGAGAAACTGCAGACCGGCGACGACGTCGTCGACGACCTCGGACTCCTCCTTGAAGAACCGCCAGTCCACGCCGAAGCCCAGACCGAGCGCCTTGAGGATGTCCTCGGACGGCCGGGTCACCTTTCCGGCAAGGATGTTGGAGAAGTAGCTGTGCGAGAGAGATCCGCCGCGTTCCTTGACCAGGTCGGCGAAGACGCGCCCCGAGATCTTCTGACCGGGGAACGTCTTCTCGACCATGTACTCGACCTTCTGCTGCAACGTCCGCAGCCCCGGCGCGCGTTCCTCGACGCTGTCCATCCGGCCCCCACGTGTCCGCCCCGTCCGACCGGTGCCGCACGGCCTTCGAATTCGGTCAACGGGCTCGAACTGTAACGAATCCTGACGTGGCGTCCTCAGCGTGGGAGGCGGCTCGGAACACTGCACGGGAACAGGCTTGCGCAATCACTTTGCGTCACTGTTAACTCGAGAAAACATGGGCAGGGGACCACGAGGGGAGTCTCCTGCCCGTGAAGTCTTCAAGCGCAAAAGGGGCATTGTCCGCATCTGGGTGTAGCCCTTCACGACGGGGGATGCGTGAAGGGCTACACGCACATTATGGCTGCTGGTCAGGTCGTCATCAACTGACCGGTCGGTCAGTGGGTGTTGAGGGTGCGGGGCCGCGGCGCCGGATCCGCCCCGTGCCGGCCCTGCGTCGTGCCGCGTCACCCGGACGGCGGCGGGCGCGCCGGGCGGGGCGCCCGACCGGTTGCGCGGCTTCGGCGCAGCTAATTTCCCCGCCCGGACCACGGAAATCTGTCGCGGCTATGATAGAAGCGATGGCTCGCACAATGAGATTTTCTCTTTCGGTCAACGAAGTCAGCGATGCGCGGCAGGTGCAAATGCCCACAGGAACTCCTCCGCACGCCACCGACCGGCTCGATGACGACGACTACCCCGCCTACACCATGGGCCGCGCCGCGGAGATGATCGGTGCCACGCCCGCTTTCCTCCGGGCGATCGGTGAGGCCCGCCTGATCACCCCTCTGCGGTCCGAGGGCGGCCACCGCCGCTACTCCCGCTACCAGCTGCGCATCGCGGCCAGGGCGCGTGAACTCGTCGACGGCGGCACGCCGATCGAGGCGGCCTGTCGCATCGTGATCCTGGAGGACCAGCTCGAAGAGGCCCTGCGGCTCAACGCGGAGCTGCGTCGGCCCGCGACGGAATCCGGCGATGCGGCGGGCTCCTGAGGCGGTCGGACCCGGGCGTGCGCTTTGGCCTCCGTGGCGCCGGGGACGGGTGAACGTGGTGCCGGGGGCAGGTGAACCTGGCGCCCGGGACGGGTGAATATCTATTGCCGTCGGCACAGAATTCCATGCAATGTGCGACAAGAGTTTATGGCGTATGCGGTGGAGTGTAATTACCCGCCGCGCCCGGACGCTTCCACCGTGCTACTGTGGATGAAGTTGCAGTTGTGGTTCCCAAAGACTCCAAGTGCCCTCTTCGGCTTCATGTGTCGATGAGTGCACTTTTGTATTTTCCGGCGCTTTGTTCCGGATGGGGTAATCATCGCGGCGACGCGGGATTCGCGCAGTGTGAATCCCCGGGCACTGCCCCCAGAAGGAGATAAAAACATGGCTACTGGCACCGTCAAGTGGTTCAACGCGGAAAAGGGCTTCGGCTTCATCGAGCAGGACGGCGGCGGCCCTGACGTCTTCGCCCACTACTCGAACATCGCCTCCAGCGGTTTCCGCGAGCTGCAGGAAGGCCAGAAGGTGAACTTCGACGTCACGCAGGGCCAGAAGGGCCCGCAGGCGGAGAACATCACCCCCGCCTGATCCCGCTGCTCCGGCGCCGACGCGCTGTGATGCTTGCGCAGCTGGGGCCCGCACCTTCGGGTGCGGGCCCCAGCTCGTTGTTTTTTCCCGCGTCCGGTACGCCTCATTCTTCGCAGCCGGGCTTGTACACGTATGTCAACGGCCCGTTCTTGCGATTCCTGCGCCGCTCGTCGCTCAGTGAATTCCTCGATACGCGCCATATCGAGGAAGGGTTCTGTATGAACCGCGATCGCACAGCGCGCCCGAACGACCGATACTCCCGCACCCGCTCCGGCGGATCCACCGCTTCCGGCGGCGGATTCCGCTCGCAGTCACCGGGCCGCCAGGGCGGGCAGGGCGCCGGCCGTTACGGCGCGTCCGACCGGCGTTCCGGAGGCTTCGGCCGCAGGCCCGCCGCCAAGCAGGGCGAGTTCGCGCTGCCGAAGACCATCACCCCTGCGCTGCCCGCCGCGGCGGCCTTCGCGGACCTGGACATGCCCGCGCCCCTCCTGGCGGCGCTCGCCGCCGAGGGCGTCATCACGCCGTTCCCGATCCAGGGGGCCACGCTGCCGAACTCCCTCGCGGGGCGCGATGTGCTGGGCCGCGGCCGGACCGGTTCCGGCAAGACACTCGCCTTCGGCCTGGCCCTGCTGGCCCGTACCGCGGGCAACCGGGCCGACGCCCGACGCCCGCTGGCCCTCGTGCTCGTCCCCACCCGGGAGCTGGCCCAGCAGGTCACCGACGCGCTCACCCCGTACGCCCGCTCGCTCAAGCTGCGCATGGCCACCGTCGTCGGCGGCATGTCGATCGGCCGGCAGGCCAGTGCACTGCGCGGCGGGGCCGAGGTCGTCGTCGCCACGCCCGGCCGGCTCAAGGACCTCATCGAGCGCGGCGACTGCCGGCTGGACCGGGTCGCCATCACCGTCCTCGACGAGGCCGACCAGATGGCCGACATGGGGTTCATGCCGCAGGTCACCGAACTGCTCGACCAGGTGCTGCCGGAGGGGCAGCGGATGCTGTTCTCGGCGACCCTGGACCGCAACGTCGACCTGCTGGTCCGCCGCTATCTGCACGACCCGGTGGTCCACTCGGTCGACCCGTCGGCCGGCGCTGTGACGACGATGGAGCACCATGTGCTCTACGTGCAGGGCGCCGACAAGTACGCCACCACGACCGAGATCGCGGCCCGCGACGGCCGGGTGATCATGTTCCTGGACACCAAGCACGCCGTGGACAAGCTCACCGACCATCTGCTCAACAGCGGGGTGCGGGCTGCCGCGCTGCACGGCGGCAAGTCCCAGCCGCAGCGCACCCGCACCCTGGCCCGGTTCAAGACCGGGCACGTCACGGTGCTGGTCGCCACGAACGTCGCGGCGCGCGGCATCCACATCGACAACCTCGACCTGGTCGTCAACGTCGACCCGCCGAGCGACCACAAGGACTACCTGCACCGCGGCGGCCGCACCGCCCGCGCCGGTGAGTCCGGCAGCGTCGTCACGCTGGTGCTGCCGGGCCAGCGCCGTGAGATGACCCGTCTGATGGCCGACGCCGGGATCATCCCGAAGATTGCCCAGGTCCGCTCCGGCGAGGCCGAGCTGAGCCGGATCACCGGCGCGCAGACGCCCTCGGGGGTGCCCGTCACCATCACCGCACCGCTGACCGAGCGGCCCAGGAGCGGCGGCGCGTCGTCCCGGAGCCGGCACAGTCGTCCCGTCCGGTCCGGGCAGTCGCGCCGCTCGGACCTGCCCACGCCGGAGGCACGCGCCGCATCCAAGCAGCGCCGTACCAACCGGGCGGGGTGACCCCGGGGCAGTAACCCTCAGGCGATCATGAAGTCCCGTACGCCGGGCGAGGACTCCATGAATTGCACAGCGCCGGCGCGCGGGATCGTGGCGGTGGGGGCGCGGGCCGGGTGACAGACCCTGACCCGCCGCCCCGTTACCGCCCGCCCGCGACCCGCAGTACCGCCCCGGTCACATACGACGCCTCGCCCGACAGCAGCCACGCGATGGCGGACGCGATCTCCGGGGCCGCGCCCGGGCGGCCGAGCGGGATGCCTGCCGCGGCCGCGGCTGCGCGGTCGGGGTCGCCCGCGGTGGCGTGCATCTCGGTGTCGATCATGCCGGGGGCGACCGCGTTGACACGGATGCCGTCGGGCCCCAGCTCCTTGGACAGCCCGATCGTCAGGGCGTCGGTCGCCGCCTTCGTGGCGGCGTAGTGGACGAAGTCCCCGGGGCTGCCGAGTGTGGCAGCGGCCGAGGAGACATTGACGATCGCGCCGGACCCGGTGGCCGCCATGTCTTTCGCGGCCCGGCGGCAGCACAGCAGATAGCCGAGGAAGTTGACGTCCAGGACCCGGCGCAGCGTCTCGGTGGAGGTGTCGACGAGACGGCCGAGAGGACCTGTCACTCCCGCGTTGTTGACCAGTCCGGTGACCGGACCGAGCTGCGCGGCAGCCGTGTCGAAGAGCCGTTCCACATCGGCCTCCACGGAGGTGTCCACCCGCACCGTGACACAGCGCGCCCCCGCGTCCCGCACAGCCGCCGCGGTCCGCTCGGCGGCCTCGGCGTTGCTCACGAAGCCCAGGGCGAGGTCGTGCCCTTCGGACGCCAGACGGACACAGGTCGCGGCACCGATCCCGCGACTGCCGCCGGTGACGACAGTGATGGGGCGCGACGACGGAGTGGTGCTGCTGACTGCCACTGGAGGACCTCTCGCTCTCGGGTCGTGCCGGTCACGTCGTTCCCGGATTGTACGGAGAACACCTCCCCGGACGCCCTTTGGACCAAGGCCCCCGGGCGGGTGATGCCCGGCCCCCACGGGCATCCCGGGCGCCTGCCGTTGGAGTGGTGCCGGGCTGGCCCTTGGCGTGGTGTGCGGTGCGGGAGGGGCCGGGTGCCTAGGGTCGGCGGCTGACGGACCGCTGTCGGCGTGGAACGGGTTGAATCGCCCGGCGCCGGTGACGGCTCCTCCTCAACGGCGTTCCCCTGCCACCGTCTCGCATTGCGGTGGCAGGGGACGCCGACCGTCTCTGCCGGCCGGTACGGCGACGGCATCCGCTCCCGGTGGTGAGCCGCTGTACATCTCCGACTACGGCGGGCGGTCCGTACGCCCGCGACGCCGGCAACAGCGGAGACGGGCGGCCGCTCGCCTCCACCGCCTAGGACCACAGCGCCTCGGCGATCGCGACACCGGCGAACGCCGCGCCCAGCCCCACCACCACGCTCGCCACCACATTGGCCGCCGCGTAGAACTTCGCCCCGTCCTCGGCCAGCCGCAGCGTCTCGTAACTGAAGGTCGAGTACGTGGTGAGCGCCCCGCACAGTCCTGTACCGATCAGCAGTTGCAGAGGGGAGGACGCGGCGCCCGCCGCGACCGCGCCGGTCAGCAGGCCCAGGATCAGCGATCCGGTCACGTTGACCGCGAAGGTGCCCCACGGGAAGACGGTGTCGTGCCGGGACTGCACCGCCCGGTCCGTCAGATACCGCAGGGGCGCCCCGACCGCCGCACCGGCGATCACCAGCAGCCAGTTCACCGGTTCCGCTCCCGGCCGTCGCCGTAGTGGACGACCTCGCAGCTGTCCAGGACGACCAGACCGCCGTCCGTGACCAGCTCTTCGATGAGCGGCAGGAACGCGCGGATCCGCTCCTCCGCGTCCACGATCACGACCGCCACCGGCAGGTCCTCGCTCAGTGAGAGCAGCCGCTGGGTGTGGATCATCGACGAGGCGCCGAACCCCTCGATCCCGCGGAACACACTCGCGCCAGACAATCCCGCCTGGTGCGCCCGGTGCACGATCTCCGTGTACACAGGCCTGTGGTGCCACCCGTCGGACTCGCCGACGAGGACCGTCAGGCGCAGTGCCCGTTCCGTGTCCGGCGTCGTCATGACTGCCTCCACGCCAGTACGCGGCGGGTCGCCCACACCGCACTCCACACCGCCGCGAGGGCCGCGCACGGTGTCAGTCCCAGATACGCCAGGCCGGTGCGGGTCCTGCCGCCGTCGATGAGGCGCTCGATGTCCACCGCGTACGTGGAGAACGTGGTGAACCCGCCCAGCACCCCCGTACCGAAGAACGGCCGCACCAGCCGGTGCGCCGCCCACACGTCGCTGATCACCACCATGAACACGCCGATCACCGCGCAGCCGACGACATTCACGATCAGTGTCGTCCAGGGGAAGCCGCCCGGGGCGGTGGGCCACAACAGCGCGGCCCCGTAGCGGGCGGATGCTCCGAGTGCACCGCCGAGCGCGACCACCGCGACGACGGAACCTTGGGGATTCCGGGCTCCCATGCGCACATGTCTCCTGCCTGCTGCACGCATCAGGCTATCGCCGCCGCACTGAACCAGCGTGTCGGGCCCGTCACCCGAACGGTCCATGCGGCGCACCGTCCGGCTTCTTCATCAAGGAGACCGCCCGGAAGCCGTCGAGCTGACGGCCCCGGGCGGGCGGTTCCCCGGTGCGGGACGAAACGGCCGGCGGACGTGGGCCTACCAGGTCTTGCCGGGGGGCTGCTTGGTGGTGACGTTGATGCGGTTGAAGAGGTTCGTCAGACCGATCGCGAGGACCAGGGCCGAGAGTTCCTTCTCGGTGAAGTGGTCGGCGGCGGCGTCCCAGATGTCGTCCGGCACCGGGTCGGGGCGGTCGCTGAGCCGGGTGGCGGCCTCCGCGAGCGCGAGCGCGGCGCGCTCGGCGTCGGTGAAGTAGGGCGCCTCCCGCCAGACCGACACCGCGAAGAGCCGCTCGTCGCTCTCACCGGCCTTCCTGGCGTTGCGTACGTGTCCTTCGACGCAGAAGGTGCAGCCGTTGATCTGGCTCACCCGCAGACCGACCAGTTCGAGCGTCGACTCCGGCAGTCCGGCCTTGCTGATGGCTTTGACGAGGCCCAGCACGGGCGGCAGGGCCTCGGGAATGATCTCTGCCGGGTTCTGCATACGTGCCTGCATGATGACTCTCCTTCGATATCCGTCGCGGCCGCGTTCCCGCCGCGCCCTCACTGCACCGACGGATGGCGAAGGGAAAGTGTGACAAGGGGGCCGGGAGACGGCGCCACACACTGTTGTCGCGGTGAATTCGGGAGGCTCTGTTAGGCGAATGCGGAGCAGAATTAATCATTCCGCTTTCCGTCGGGCGCAGATGCTAAGGGCTGTCCCGTAATCCCTGGCGGGACAGCGCGCGGCGTCAGATGCGGTGCATCGCAAGGCGGAGGGGCGTCCGCATACTGGATGTATGCGGACGTTCCGACAAC